>JABFXT010000157.1 GCA_013361595.1 Nocardia sp.
GCTCTCATCGCGACCGTCGACGAACAGCAATCGGTGGGAATCCATCCTATCCAACTACCGATCGGGCCCGAGACCACCGGATCGGACAGAGAACAGGGCGCGGTCAACGGTATCGGTGAGGAAGCCCATTACTACTGGTCGAAGGGCTCATCCACAGCCTATTCGTGGGTGGCCTCGGTGTACCAACTCGAGGTGCGCGATGCCAACCTGGATGTTTCCATCACGCTGCAGGTCGTCGGCGGTACCAAGGACGACCTCGCCGCTGTCGCCGAAACACAGGTACGACAGGTGATGGACGCACTCCGGAAGTAGTAGGGCACACGTCGAACAGGCCGGAGTGCCGGACGCCGACACGGTGGCGGCGGGCCCGGCTCGCGCGGTTCTCACTACACTCCGGTGGACTCGCTGGTGGGAGTCGTCGGCCGCCGTCGTCGATTCAGCCGGCCGGACAAGTGGGGACAGTAGGTTCGTGATGCTGCGTAGGTGCTCATTCAGAACGAACAGCCAGGGGCATCACATTCCCCGCCGGTACTTTTCGGGTGTTGTGTCGGTTGCGGCCATCGGTCTGGTCGCCGTGGTCGGCTCGGTCACCGGGTGTGCGTCCTCCGAATCAGTGGTACCGGCACCCGGCTCCCCATCGAAACCGGCCATATCCACTACCGAATCGTCCGCTGCTCTCGCCCCTTCGGTCGAGGGTATCGGCGTATCCGTGCCTCCGGCGGCCGGAAACGCCGTGCCCGGCGAGGTCGCATTCGACCCGTGTTTCGAAGTCGAGGATTCACTGATCGAGCGGGTGGGTTTCGACCCCGGGAGCCGTCAACGGCAGGCTGCCGAAATCACCGGTAGTGCGCTCCTGACGAAGATCGGCTGCAGCTTCCGTCGGACGCGACGGTCGAGGGCGAAAGAATGCCATCATGTCGCTCAACATCACCACGAGCACCGAATCGGTCGCCGATGTCGGTGGGGACAAAGACCATGAGGTTCTCGATTCCGGGCCGATCAACGGCCGTCCCGCCGTCGTCTACCGGGTAGCCGGGACGACGTTGCCGGCGTGCGATGCTGTGGTCGAAGCGCCCGACGGGACTTTCGGCGTCACATTGACGGCAGCTCCCGGGGCTGCCCACGCCCCGGACCCCTGCGGTGAGATCCGCGAGACCGCAACCGTATTGGCCGGCGCGCTCGATGAATGAGACCCATGCTGTGTACAGATCCGCGCGGACCAGCTTCCTATTTGAAAGGCGACCCGTCGGGGGTCGCCCGGATCGGCCGCTATACGGATGGCCGGTGGGCGTGGTTCGGCTACCGGCTGGAGAGCACCGACACCAAGGGCGACTGGATCGGATTGTCCGAAATCGTGGTCCACGACGGCGGATTACTCGTACTCGAACGCGATAAGCTCAACGGCCCGGACGCCGCGCTGAAGGCGATCTACCGGGTCGAGATCCCCACCGGCGGCGGGGTGGCCGAGGCGGGGAAAGCTCCCGCGGTCCTGCCGAAGAAACTGGTCCGCGATCTGCTGCCGGATCTGCGGGCGACCAACGGTTTCGTCCAGGAGAAGGTCGAGGGGCTCACCGTCGGAGGTAACGGAAACCTGTACGTGGTCACCGATAACGACGGGCTGGACGACGCCAACGGTGAAACGGTATTCCTTGACCTCGGTCCGGCCGGGTCCGCCCTCGGCGGGTGATCCGGCGTCGGATCTCGCCGCCGGGCACGAACCCCGCCGCCGGAGAGGCAGCCGCCGACCGCGAGTCGGCAAACGGCCGCGGCGGCGGTGATATTTCCGGCGGCATCGCGTCACATGTGGAAGGCACCTCGGAAGTCCAGCGGATCCGACTGCAAGTGACGGCCGCGCGGTGTCGCGTCGACCAGCCGCCCGTCATCGACGACGACGAACCCGCCCACCAGGACCGTGACGGGTTTACCGCGGAGCCGCCGTCCTTCGTAGGGGGTGTAGTCGGTGGCCATATGCAGCTCGTCGGCCGCGACCGTCCACTCCAGTTCGGGATCCCAGAGGGCGATATCGGCGTCGGACCCCGGCATCAGCGACCCTTTTCGGGGGTAGAGGCCATTGGTGCGGGCCGGGTTCGTGGCGGTCAGCTCGACGAACCTGCTCGGTGACAACCCCGCGCCGTCGACGTAGTGGGAGAAGATGACCGGTAGCCGCATCTCGACACCTGGTAGCCCATTGGGCATATGTCGTACGTCGTGCCGGTGTGACCGCTTCTGCGCGGTGTCGTAGCAGCAGTGGTCGGACCCGATAGTGGTGATGTTCCCGGTGAACAGTTGCCGGCCCAGGTCCTCGACAGTATCGGCGGATCGCAGCGGAGGACAGCATACGAAGCGTTCCGGTTGCGGCCCGGCGTATTCGGTGTCGTCGAGAATGAGATGGTGGGCGACTGCTTCGGTGAACGCGGTCAGCCCGCGTTTGCGGGCGTCGACGACCAGTTCGACTGCCGCCGCACTGGACTGGTGCACGAAGTAGACCGGCGCCCGCTGTGATTCGGCGATGGCGAGGATCGCCGCGACGGCCGCGGTTTCGGCGATCTCCGGCCGGGTGCGCGACATATGGGACGCGTCGATGCCGTCGGTGGCCGCCGCGAAGTTCTGTGCGTCGGTGACGATGGCGTCGGATTCGCAGTGGATCACGACCATGCCGCCGAGATCGCGAGTGGTCTGCATGGTGTTCAGGATGGTGTGTTCGTTCGCCATCGTTTCGCCGGCGTAGGTGGTGAACATCTTCACCGTGCGAATTCCGGCATCGGCCAAGGCAGCCAACTGGCCTGCGGTGGTCTCGTCCCATTCGACGACGCACGCGTGCAGTGCCGAATCGCAGAGGCCCTCGGCGGCTTTGGCGCGCTGTTGCTCGGCGGCGTCGAGCGGTTGCCCGCCCGGCCGCGGGATCGCGAAATCGACGATCGTGGTGGTGCCGCCGAAAACAGCGGCGGTGGTGCATTCGAGATAGGAGTCCAGTGAGGTGAACTCGCCGGAGGTGAAGCCGACGTGGCAGTGCGGATCCACGCCGCCGGGCATGACGAGTTTGCCGGTCGCGTCGATGATCTCCGCGGACTCGTCCACCGCGGTGCCGGGTGCGAGGACGGCTACGATCTTTCCGTCGTCGATCACCAGATCCGCCGGTGCGGCCCAATTCGATTCCACGACGGTTCCGCCGCGTACGACCTTCATCGCTTGCCCTCCAGATATGCGAGCCAGCCACCGCGGTCGGTGATATCGGTGACGCCGGGTGCGTCGAGCGAGCTCTCGCGCATCCGCATGGACAGTGATCCACGGCCGTCGGCGAGTTCGATCACGCCGAGTTCGAGTTCGGCGGGTTCGCGGGGCAACAGGTGTTCGCGCAGGACGTCGTATTCGACCTCGTACAGTTCACCGGGCACCACGGCGCCGCCCGCGGCGACCGGGTGCAGACCGGGGAATTCGTCGCGGACCGAATAGAACCGATATTTCGGTGCGGTATCGACTTTGCCGAGGAAGCGCGCGTTGTTCAGCGCGTCGTTGAGAGTGCCGCCGGACATTGCCTGCCCGTTGACGAACATGGTGACTACAGCCATGGAGATGTCCTTTACTGCTTCGGGAGCCGAACGAGGCGGGAAGGGGAGAAGGCCGATACGTCGAGCGAGGTCGCTCTGCCCAGTGCCAGAGCCGTGAGCAACTCTGCCCACAGGGGCGCGAAGGTGAACGAGTAGGTACCGCCCGCCAGGAAGATTCCGGGCGCGCCGTCGAGTCCGCCGATGACCGGCATCTCGTCGGGTGTGGTGACAACAGGCCCGGTCCACGTATCGAGTAGCGGCCCCCCGGAGAGGGCCGGCAGCAACCGGGCGACCTGGGCGAGGTTTCCCGCGGTGCTGGACTCCAGGGCGGGTGCGGCGTGGCTGGTGTGGAACGGGCCCGCGGGCCAGCCGCCGCCGAGAACACCGACATGCTGGACCAGCACCTCGAGCGTTTTCGGGGCGGCGGCGAGCGAATGCATCTGTAGCGACGTCGGGGTCAGGTCGAGTGGCACACCGGCCAGCGCGGCGATATCGGCCATCCACGGGCCGGCGGCGTCGATGACGACGGGCGTATGCCAATTCCCCGCGGGGGTGCGGACCTCCCACCCCTCGGATGTTCGGTGCAGGGCCGTCACCGGCGTATTCGAATGCATTGTGGCGCCTTCGATGACCGCCTGTCGCAATAGCGCCGGACCTGCCATATCGGGTTCGGCGAAGCCGTCCCAGTCGCACCAGGTGGCGGCTTCGACGGTCGGGCCCAGCGTCGGCAGTGCGCGGCGCGCTTCGTCTCCGGTGAGAACCTCGGTGGGAATTCCGGCGGCGCGTTCCCAGGCGTATTTCGTGTGCAGCCGCCGGACCTGGTCTGCTGTCTCGGCGACCATGAATCCACCGCATCGAACGAGGCCGAGGTCGGGTACGGAGTCGGCGAGGTCGTCCCACAACCCACTGGTGGCCTTCTGGAGAGGAAGCAGGAGTTCGACGTCGACCGGGATGCCCTGGCCGGGGCGGCGCGCGTGGATTGTCTGGATGTGCAGGTTTCCCGCGGTGGTCCCCGAACCCGCTGTATTCGGTACCGAACGGTCCAGGACGGCCACTCGGGACCCGGCTCGAGTGAGCGCTGTCGCGGTGGCGGCGCCGACTATTCCGGCGCCGATGACGACCGCGTCGACTTCAGACCGCAACGTCGCCTCCCGGCACGCGTGCCGACGCCTCGGCGATACCGGAGTCGTCGATGATCTTCTGAAGTTCCGCCAGGACCGAAGCGTCGGTCACGGGTAGCAGCGGTTCACGTACCGCGCCGCCCGGTTGGCCCAACAAGTTCATCACCGCTTTCAGCTGCGGAATGGGCGAGGCGAATACGCCGCTGTAGTCACCGTTGATGAGTCGCCCGGACAATGCGCGATACCGGTCGACCGCGGTGCGGGCGGCTTCGGCGTCGCCCGCGGCCACCGCGCGATAGAACGGCACGGCGAACGGTGCTCCGACGCCGCCGCCGTCGATATTGCCGTCACCTCCCAACTCGAGCAGTGTCGCGAGCCCACGCCGGTGCAGGAAACTGCCGAAGACGCGGACCTTGTCGGCCACCTCCTCGACGGTGTCCAGCATCGACAGCCAGTTTCCGGTGCTGTCCGTGATAGCGACGACAGTGGCGAGGTCGGCCAGCCGGGAGAACAGTCCCGGGCTGGTGCCCATATCGACGGCGACACCGCGGGGCCAGTTGTAGACCATGAACGGCAGCGAGGTCGCGGTGGAGACGGTGTCGAAGAAGCGCACCGTCTCCTCCGGGGAGGTGTGGACATACGGGGGCGGGGTGGCGAGCACACCGTCGGCGCCGGCCGCGGCCGCGTGCACTGCCAATGCCGATGATTGCCGGGCGGTGTACGCGGTGACTCCGATGACCACCGGGAATCGGCCGGCCACCGCGTCGACGGCCGCCTCGGCTACGGTCCGGCGTTCGCCGTCGGTCTGACTGAACCATTCCCCGGTGCTGCCGTTGACGAGGACCCCGTGTACCCCGAAGCCGGCGTAGAGCTCCATCAGCGATGCGAGTGCGTCCGTGTCGAGGGCACCGGAGTCGGTGAACGGGGTGGGGGCCGCGGGCCAGTATCCGGACCACGAGACGTCGTCGCGATTCATGGTGATGCCTTTCGAGCGGAAATTTCGCCGGAGTTGATCGTTTGCCGACCAGATATGGGATCGATTGCATAGACTGCCGTCGAGCGACCATCGCCGTCAAGACCGGAAACCTGGTTGTAACGATGGCGGGGTCGAATATCGGTTGTCCGGAAACGGAATCGAGAGCAAGAGGTGTAGATGGCGGTCACTTTGATCGATGTGGCGGTCGCCGCGGGCGTATCGCGTAGTACCGCGTCACGGGCGTTGAGCGGGTCCACCCTGATCTCGGCGGAAACGCGAGTCGCGGTGGAAAATGCCGCCCGCCGCCTGGGTTATCGGCGCAACCGCGCGGCGAGTTCGCTGCGGTCCAACCGATCACACCTGATCGGGTTGGTGCTGAACAACCTGCTGAACGCGTCGTTCCACACTGTTGCGGAGGTGGTGCAGAAAAGGGCTTCGGCCAGCGGTTTCCAGGTGATTCTGTGTATCACCGATGCCGATCCGGCCCGGGAGGACGATGTACTGGCGATGCTCGGTGAGCATGGTGTGGACGGCACGATCGTCATCGGGAGCGGGCGCAGCGCGGCCGCGTCGAACACCTTGCTGGCGCAGGGTCGCGCGGTGGTGAACCTTATCAGGTCGGTCCAGGGCAGCAAGGCTCCCGCGGTGCTCGCCGATGATCTCGACGGCGCCCGGGACGCCACCGCGCACCTGCTGGCGCTGGGGCACCGGCGCATCGGCTACATAGGCGGCACTCCCGACGCGACATCGGGCCGCGAACGATTCGAGGGTTACCGGCTCGCGCTGGCGACCGAGGGGGTCGAAGTGGATCCCGATCTCGTGCGGAAAGGGCCGTTCACCACGGAATTCGGCGCGGAGGCGGTGAACTCCCTGCTCGACGAGCAGCGCGGTATGACCGCCCTGTACGCGGCCAACCACGAAGCGGTGTTCGGAATCCTGCCCGCATTGTCGGCACGCGGTGTATCCATACCCGGCGAATTGTCGCTGGTCTGCCATGAGGATATGCCGTGGCTGGCGATGTGGCGGCCGGCGATCACCGTGGTCGACAACGGCGCTGTTCAGCTGGCCAATGTGGCGATGGATCTACTCTTCCAGCAGATCAACGACGCGGCCGAACCGGACGGACGGACCTATCGGATCGGTGCGCGATTGATCGAACGTGAATCATGCCGTCCCCGCGACGGAATCCACGCGCTTTCCCCGGTCGACCGCTCCTCTGGTTAACAACTCATGACTTCGGTGCCGGCTGTGTTAACCGCATTGACGGCCCCCGACAGTTTTGCCACTCTGTATGCAATCGATCCCATTGCCAGGGCGAATCGATTTCTACTTTTTCTCTATCCAGGCTGCGATGCAGTTCATCTCGAAAGGCCCGTCAATGCGCAAGATCATCGGATTCGCGGCTGCGGTAGTCGCTGCCGCCGCCGTCACCGGATGTAGCTCGTCCGACGAGGCCGCCGCTCCGACGAACTGTTCGCCGACCCTCGGCGCCGCCGACCTCGCCGAAGCGGGCACGCTGACCATGGCGACCAACGCCACGCTTCCCCCCATGCAGTACGTCGATGCCGACGGAGACGTCACCGGCATGCGGGTCGATCTCGGGAAGGAGATCGCCGAGCGCCTGTGCCTCGCGCCGAAGTTCGTCAATATCGAATTCGACGCGCAGATCCCCGGTGTGCAGAGCGGCCGGTGGGACATGATCGATACCGGGATGTTCTACACACCGGCCCGGGCCGAGACGATCGATCTCGTGCCCTACGAGGTGCAAGCGGTATCCATCTCCGTCCCGTCCGGCAATCCCGAGTCGATATCCACGGTCGACGACCTGGCCGGCAAGACGATCGGTGTGGAAGCGCCCGGGTACGAGTTCGACACTTTGACCGCGCTCGCCCAGCAGTTCGCCGCCGCCGGCAAGCCCGCGTTGAAGGTCCAGACTTTCAAGACGAACGCCGATGCCTACCAGGCATTGTCCGCCGGTCAACTCGACGGGACCTCGATCGTGGAGTCGGTGACGTCCTTCTATCAGAAGGACGGCCGTTTCGAGACCGCGGTCGGCGGTATCAACGAAGCACCCCTGGCCCTGGGCTTCGCCAAGGGCAGCAAGGCCGCGGCCGAAGTGGCCCGTGTTCTCACCGAGATGCGCGGTGACGGATACCTCCCGGACCTGTTCGGCAAGTACAGCGTGACCGGTTACGAAGGCGATATCGCCGTGC
>JABFXT010000511.1 GCA_013361595.1 Nocardia sp.
TCGGGTGACCTGGTTAACGTCCATGGAGAACCGATCGGTGCCGACCGACCGGCACACCGAATGTGAGGTTCCGGATGCACCCGTTCCGCAAGGCCGTGGAGGACCGCGATTCCGCTGCCATGGAGGCGCAACTGGCCCACAATGTGGTGTTCACGAGTCCGGTGGCGTTCAAGCCCTACCCGGGTAAACCCCTCACGGCGGCGATCCTGCGTGGTGTTCTGAGGGTTTTCGAGGATTTCCGCTATATCCGCGAGATCGCCGACCCCGGTGGGCGCGATCATGCGCTGGTCTTCGAGGCGACGGTCGCGGGCAAACGCCTCACCGGCTGCGATTTCCTGCATTTCGACGCCGACGGCAAGATCGACGATTTCATGGTCATGGTGCGTCCGCTCTCGGCCGCCACCGCGCTGGCCGAGGCGATGGCCGCCCAGTTCGACCGGATCCAGAGCGAGGCGATCGCCGCGAGCGCGGACGCACCGTAGCGGCGCGCCGCCGCGATGCCGGGCCGGCCGGATCGATCGGCACTCACCAGGGGCCACGCCCGAAGAGGATTTGGAAAACCGTGCCCGGGTCGTAGATGGGTTCGCCCGTCGGATCCCGCATGGCGAGCATCCCGTCGGTCAGTTCTCTGACGGTCGTCACCTGTACGGCGTCCACCACCTGGGAGTACGTCCCGGTTTCCGGATCGTGGGTGAGCTGGTACTTCGGCAGGTACCAGAAGGAATACAGTTCGGGGGAACCGTCTTTGCCGGTGCGCCCGGTGGCCATCGCGACATGGTGTGCGGTGTTGTTCCACATGACGATATCGCCGCGCTGCGGTCGCGGGCTGTCCGCCGCCCCCGTATAGACACGACGACCTTCCGGAATCATCCAGTCGCCCATCCGCTCGGACCACGCGGTGTCGAGGAAATTACCGTTACAGCTTCCGTCGGCATTGCGTGGTACCAGGAGCAACCGGCGCAGAAAGCGCTGGCTCACCACGCCGGCCTTCGCGGCCGCGTATCCGATCATCTCCGTGCAGTTGAGCCCGTAGCGTTCGTTCAGTTCCCCGATCGGCTGCTTTCCATCGGATCGCAACCAGTTCTCCAACCCGCGGAGGCCGTCCTGGAACAGGCTGGGAGTGTAGTTCGCCCAGCGTGCTCGGGCGCCGGATCGGTGGATGCTTTCCATCGTGTCGGCGATCAATTCGGGAGCCCCGGCGATCCGCACCACCGGTGGCCGAATCCACTGCTCGATAGGCTTTCCGACGTAGTCCTGGGGTCCGACACCGCCGACTGTGACATCCGGACGGTTCAGCCTGTCCCGATTCACCACCGTGTCGGTGCCGCGTCGCAATCTGCCGGAGATCGCGTCGGAATCACGCCGGAGCACCGCGGCAACGCCGTCGAAGGATCCACCGATCCGGTGCAGGGCCTGCGCGACTATCGCGTCCAGGTTGCTACCCGCCACAGTCCTCAGGTTACGTAGCGAACTGCTCGAAACAGTAACTTGCGTAGTGTGATTCCGTCACCGGGTGGTCAACTGGTCAGTGGCGCGCCGTCGGGTCGGAGCGCGGGGCCGAGCGCCAGGAGTGTGCCGGGTTTGCGGCCCTTACCCCAGCCGATCTGCGCCCGATAGCTGCCGAGCAGTCCGTTGCGGACCAGTTCCTCTTGATCTCGTGCCGTCGACGATTCGGGTTCCGGGGTCGTTCGGGGGGAGACGAACAGGGCATCGGCCGGGCAGTTCGCCTCGCACTGGAAGCAGGTCTGGCAGTCGCTGTGCCGGCTGATCACCGGTATTCCGTCGGCGCCGCGGTCGAAGACATCGGTCGGGCACACCGCGATGCATTTGTCGCAGGCGATGCAGCGTTGCGCGGAGACGAGTTCGATCACGACGCCACCGCCACCGGAATCGTCGCCTGTTCCGGACGGACCCACACCCGGTCCAGGCCGCCGGTGATCAGCCGATGGTGCTGATCGGGGTCTTGATCAGGGAAATCGAGACGTTTCGCCATACCGCGGGTCTCGCTGCGGGCCAGCGCCGCCCGGTACATCCAGCGGGCGTGCGCGGTCATCGCCGCCGCCTGCCGGGTGCGTACCCGCTCTTCGCCGTCGCCGCCGAGGGATTCGCGGATATCGGTCCAGAGCGTATCCAGGGCCGCCAACGATTCGGTGAGTATCGGGCCGCGCCGCAGGTAGTTCTTGTCGTAGGGCAGGATCTCGCGCTGTACGGCCTCCACCACCCGCCGTGGGTCGCGATCGATCCGGCGGCCCTCCGGCCGGGCGCCGACGGTGCCGATCCCGGTCACCCGGCGACCCGCCGCGCCGGTGCCGAGTGCCAGCGCGTAGCGGGCGGCGCCCGCCCCGGCCCAGGTGCCCGAGGAGATCGCCCACGCGGCATTGTGGCTGCCGCCGCCGGTGAATCCGCCGCAGATCAATTCGCGGGTCGCGGCGTCACCGGCGGCGTAGAGACCGGGCACGCTGGTACCGCATTCGTCGGTGACGAGCCGGATTCCGCCGGTGCCGCGGACGGTGCCCTCGGCGATCAGCGTGATCGGGAACTTGTCGGAGAACGGGTCGATGCCCAGCCGGTCGAAGGTCAGGAAGAAGTTCGGCTGCGCGCGGCGCATGGCCGCGCGGGCCGGTTCCCCGGCCCGGTCGAGACGGCAGAAAACCTTGTCGCGCAACAGTTCCGCCGCGATAGGTGAGCGGTTGTGGCCACTGGCGCCTTCGAGCACACTGCCGTCGGCGCGGTAGAAGGTGGCGAAATGGTAGAACGCCGTCTTGGTCACCGAGGTGCCTTCCGGTGCGATGCCGTAGGCATTGGAGAACTCCATACCGGAAAGTTCGGCCCCGGCCTCGACAGCGAACAGCGCGCCGTCGCCGGTGTTCACATCGCAACCCAGCGCTTTGGACTGGAAGGCGCAACCGCCGGTCGCCAGCACCACCGCCCCGGCCCGGACCCGGTAGCTCTCCCCGGCCTGTCGCCGATACCCCGCGGCCCCGGCGACCGCACCGGTCGCGTCGACGAGTAGCTCGGTGACCGGACTGTGGTCGAGGATCCGCACACCGGCACGGCGCACTCGTATCCGCATCCGCCGCATGTACTCCGGGCCCTGTAGCCCGTTGCGGAGTTGCCGGCCGTCCGGCCCGACCGGGAACGGATAGCGGGCCTCCTCGGCGAGTTCGTTCAGCCGATCGTAGGTTTCGTCCAGTACCCGTGCCGACCAGCGGCGATCGGCCAGGTAACCGCCCAGGCCCGCGCGGCTCGCGATCGCGGCCTCGCGTTCGACCGGATCCGGCGGTACGTACCACACCCCCGTACCGGCGGACGCGGTCGCGCCACTGGTTCCGCAGTAACCCTTGTCGGCGAGCACCACATCCGCCCCGGCCCGGGCAGCGCGCAGGGCAGCCCAGGTGGCGGCCGGGCCACCACCGATCACGAGAACATCGGTGCTCGACTCGTACACATCCGTCATTCGAACCCCTCGTTGATGAGCGACTGCCGCGTCGGCGCGGGTCACAGTGACGAATGCCAGGCTGCACCCGGGTCACTCGAGCGGACAACGATTGGAATCGCGGGTAGTGCAAATCTCGTCGCCGACCATCGGGGTCGTCATGATCACGCCATGCGAAAACGTGTGCCGGCCCTGCTCTTCGCGCTGCTCGCGGCCGTCTCCCTGGCGTCGGCGTGCGGCACCTCGTCGGAAGCCCGGACGACCGAGGACGGCCGGACGCTCATCCGGTACCAGGGCTGGGCCAGCCAGGTCACCTACCCCGAGCTCGCGGCCGACCTCGGCTATTTCGACAAGGTAGCCCTGGACTGGGTCGGCAATACGACCAGCGGTCCGCAGGATATCCAGTCCGCGGCCACCGGAGCCACCGATATCGGCGGGGCGTTCAACGGCGCCGTGGTCAAACTCGCCGCCGCCGGGTCCCCGATCACCTCGGTGATCAGCTATTACGGCTCGGACAAGGAGAACTTCACCGGGTACTACGTGCTGGACAAGAGCCCGATCCGAAGCGCTCGTGATCTGATCGGCAAGAAATTCGGGGTGAACACCCTCGGTGCGCACCACGAGTTCGTGGCGCGGGAGTGGCTGGCCCAGCAGGGGTTGAGCAACGACGAGATCGCACAGGTGGAGCTGACGGTCGTACCGCCGGTGAACGCCGAACAGGCCTTGCGGCAGGGACAGATCGATGCGGTCGCGCTCTTCGATATCTGGCGTGACGAGGCGGTGGCCCGCGGCGGGGTCCGGCCGCTGTTCACCGACGGTGATCTCTTCGGCGCCTTCAGCTACGGCACCTATATCGTGCGCGATGATTTCCTGGCCCGGAACCGCGATGCCGTGGCCGATCTGACTCAGGGGACCGCCCGCGCGATCCGCTGGGCGCAGACCACACCCCGCGATCAGGTGATCGCGAAATTCAAGGACATCATCACCCGGCGGGGCCGCGAGGGCGAGAGCCCGGACAAAGCGAACTACTGGAAGAGCACCGGTGTCGCCGGGCCCGGTGGGGTGACGCGCGAGCAGGAGATCCAGTTGTGGATCGACTGGCTGGTGCGCAACGGCGAGGTGGAGAACGGAAAGCTGGTGGCGAAGGATCTCTACACCAACGAGTTCAACCCGTACGCCAACGGCACATATCCGGAGAACGCCGGACCGGACGGCAAGGTGGCCGGGTAGCACGCGGACAGCGACCGAACCGAACATATGACATCGACCTGGACAACGCTGCGCCCGCTACTGCCCACCGTCTTCCTCCCTTCCGCCGTGTTCGGGATCGGTCAGGGCGCCGGTTCCCCCGTGATCGCCCTGACCGCCCGTGATCTCGGTGCCTCGGTGGGCGTCGCCGGGGTGATCGTGGCGCTCGTCGGCCTCGGCGCGGTACTGGGTGATCTCCCGGCGGGCCGGGTGGTGGCCCGGTTCGGGGAGCGGCGGTCGATCATCGCCGGATCGATGATCGGCACCGCCGGTGTGCTGCTGTCCCTGCTGGCGTGGACCCCCGCGGTACTGGCGGTCGGCGCCCTGCTCACCGGGGTGTCGAACGCGGTGTGGGGGCTGGCCCGGCAGAGCTATCTGGCCGAGGTGGTGCCGGACCATATGCGCGCCCGGGCCATGTCCACCTTCGCGCTCATGTGGCGACTGGGCTTCCTCATCGGACCGTTCGCGGGCGCGCTGGCGATTCTCGCGATCGGGACCCGCGGTGGGTTCGCCGTCCAGCTGGCCGGTGTGATCGTCTCCGGCTATCTGATGTCGCGGGTTCCCGACCCGCCGCGCGACCACGACGCCCCGGTGGGCGGAGTCCCGCTGGGGACGATCCTGCGCCGGCATCGCGGTTTGCTCGCGACATTGGGTGCCGGGTCGATGCTCATGGGGGCGGCGCGGGCGTCCCGCGAAGCGGCGCTGCCGTTGTGGGCCGACCATATCGGTCTGGACGCTGCCTCGGCCTCGATGGTGTTCGGGATCGGTGCCGCGTTCGATCTGCTGTGTTCGTATCCGGCCGGGCAGTTGATGGACCGCTACGGTCGCCGCTTCATCGCGGTGCCGTCGCTGCTGATCATCGCGCTGTCGTATTTTCTGCTCCCACTGGCCCACGATGTGTGGACCATCGGCGCGGTGGCGGTGATCATGGGAATCGGCAACGGTTTCGGTAACGGCGTGATCATGACGTTGGGAGCCGATGTGGCGCCGGCGGCCACCCGGGCGGAATTCCTCGCGGCCTGGCGGCTGACCCACGATTTCGGAATGTTCCTCGGTCCGCTGGCCGCTGGAGCGGCGGCAACGCTGGTCGCGCTCGGAGTGGCGGTGGCGGCGCTGGGGGTGGTCTCGGCGACGGGCGCGGGCCTGATGTTCCGCTTCATCCCGCGATATGTACCGGTCCCGGGACGTTCCGCGACCGAGCTCGTCGCTCGATAGGCCTCGCGCGTCCGCGCCGAGCCGCCGTGCGGGACGCGCCCGATATCCGAAACTTCCTGCCGGGAACACTCACCGATCGGCGCGGCGTCGCTGCCCGCCCGCGAGGGGTGGATCCGGTGTGCCGGGGACCGGATTCAGCTGACGGTCAACGGTGGCGTCGGCGGAAAGGTGACCGGTAGTCCCGTGAGCGTGCGATGCAACGGCCCCGGCCGCCAGACGAGTTCCGATACCGGTACCGCCAGCTGGACTTCGGGCAGTGCGTCGAGCAGCTGATCGATGGCTTCCTGCGCGATCAGATAGGCGGTGGGCCGGGCCGGGCACGCGTGCGGCCCGGCCCCCCAGGCCAGGTGGGCGCGATTGCCGGTGTGGTTACCGGCGCGGATCTCCGGATCGTTGTTGCAGCCGGCGAGACTGATCACCACCGGCTGGTGGGCGGGCAACCAGACACCGTCGACCAGGATGGGCTGGCGAGGATAGGTGACACTGGCATTGGGCAGCGGCGGATCGTCGAAGAGCACATCGTCGAGCGCGTCGCGGGTCGCCAGGGCACCGCCGATCATCTCGTCGGCGAACCGGTCGTCGGTGAGGATCAGGGACAGCGTATTGATGATCAGGCTCTGCATCGGTCCCATCCCGACGCCGTACAGGGCGACCACCTGGTGGGTCATCTCGGTGTCGTCGAGTCCGGCGGCATGGTGGCGCAGCCGGCTGGTGACATCGTCGCCCGGCGCGGTGGTCTTGGCGGCCACCAGTTCCTGTACCGCCTCCCCGAACATCAGGTTGCCCTTCTCCGCGTCGACCCCGTCGAAGATGGCGGCGGTGGCCGCGGCGGCGCGGGCACCGATATCGGGCGGGCAGCCGAGCATCGCGTTGATGACCTCGAAGGTCAGCGGAAACGCGTACTGGGTGACCAGATCGGCCGAACCGGTCGTGCAGAACGAGTTGATCAGCGGTACGGCGAAGCGCTCCACGGTACCGCGCAGCGCGTGCAGGTCGACCCCGTTCAGGGCCGCGGTGGTCGCGCCCCGATAGCGCGCGTGTTCGGTACCGGCGCTACGTGGTGCGTTGGGGCGCCACTGCAGTACCGGCAGCACCGGGCAGTCGGCGGGGACGGTTTTCTCCCAGCGGCGGGGGTCGGCGGGAAAACGGTCGGGGTCGTTCAGGATACGGAGTGCGGCGCGATAGCCGATCACCAGTGTGGCGGGTACGCCGGGTGCCAGCTCCACCGGCACCAGCGCGCCGTGGCGCTCCCGCATCTCCCGGTACGCGCGGTGCGGATCGCCGGCGAACTCATCGGAGAACAGGGCGACCCGCTCTTCGTCGTTCCGTCCGGGCACCTGCGGTGGCATGGATTCGGGCGGCGAGTTCATGGTATTGCTCCAAGCAGGTCGGCAGACAACGGCAGGGACGATCGAGAAGCGTCGGCCCGGGGGAGTGGATCGGCCGGTTCCGCTGCGCTGCGGGCACCGAGATCATAGGTCATTTCGCCCGGAAAAGGTTGCGCCGGGGTTGCCGCTCGTGGGCACAGGCCCATCGACTTTCGGCAGAGGGTGCCATATCGTCGGCCCTGCGGTAAACGGCACAGCATGCGGTGCGGATAGGGGTAGGTCATGGGCACATTGGACGGCAAGGTCGCATTCATCACCGGCGCCGGACGCGGCCAGGGACGATCGCATGCGGTGCGGTTCGCGCGAGAGGGTGCCGATATCGTCGCGATCGACACCACCTCCCGGGTCGACAGCGTCCCCTACCCGCTGGCCGATGCCGACGATCTCGCGGAGACGGTCCGGCTGGTGGAGGCCACCGGTCGCCGAATCGTCGCCCGGGACGCCGATGTCCGTGATTTCGGAGCCCTGTCCGCCGCGGCCGCCGCGGGGGTGGACGCGTTCGGCCGCCTCGACATCGTCGTCGCCAATGCCGGAATCTCCAGCCCGGCCCCGACTCTGGAGATG
>JABFXT010000758.1 GCA_013361595.1 Nocardia sp.
GTGGGGTGTGCCCGGTCGCCTTTCGGTCCGGTACGAATTCGAACTTCCGGAAATCTTTTTTCGTTCCCCGTAGGGACACGGCCGTGTCGGAGGCGCTCTTTCTATGCGCTGACCAGCGTGTATTCCGTGACAGGACGGAGATCCCGCGAGTAGTCCGGGATCCGGGCCCGCCGCATACGAGCCGGGTGGCCCGCCGCGCGTCGGTTCGTATCGCCGATCCGGTGCCGGTGGGCGGCCGATCCATAGCGCGCCCACCGTGACGCAACGCACGTCCGCGTCGCGGCGAGATCACTGCCCGGCGGCGCGCGGGGGTACCAGCCGTAGTGTCTGCGCCGATTCGGGGGCGCGGGCGACGAGCCAGACCACCACGCTCTGCTCGCTGCCGCTCTCCAGACTTTCGAACGGTACGTCGACCGCACCCAGGCCCGGATGGTCGAAGCGCAGCGTCGGGGTGACCGGGCGGCCCGGGCCCTGCGGATGCCAGCGTTTCGCGAACTCCGGTGTTCGGTGCAGTCCGTCGATGGTCTCGCGCAGGGCGGCGTCGCCGGGCCAGCGCAGGCTCGCCCGGCGCAGTGTCTCGGCGAAGGTATCGGCGGCCTCGGACCAGTTGCGCAGCACCGTGCGCGCCATCGGATGCTGGTAGACGTAGCGGGCGAGATTCACCTCGTCCCGATTGTCGAGCAGGCCCAGCGGGGTCACGAAATCCTCCCAGGCCGCATTCCAGCCGAGTACGTTCAGGCGCCTGCCCAGGACGAATGCCGAGGTCGGCGCGAGCGCCCGCAGTACCGCCTCGATTGTCTCCGGGACCTGCTCGGAGTCGTCGGCCGACTCCGGGCCCCTGGCCTCGTGAGTGCTGGTGAGCGCGAGCCAGCCGAAGGTGCTGCGTTCTCGTTCGTCCAACAGCAACGCGGTGGCCAGGGCTTCCACCACCGCGATCGAGGGATTGGTGTCGCGGCCCTGTTCGAGCCGAGCCAGGTAGTCGGCACTGACACCCGCGCGCACGGCGACTTCCTCACGCCGCAGACCCGGGGTGCGGCGGCGGCCGCCCGCGGGCAGGCCGAGGTCACCGGGGCGGAGTTCGGCGCGGCGTCTCACCAGGAACTCCGCGAACGCGTTACGGGCCATCTCCCCATCGTGCCCTGTTCCGGCCCGCGCAGCCGCGCCTTGTCAGGTCCAGGATAAAGGGGGTCTGGTAAACGGAGCCCGGTCCCGTGATGGTCGATGACATGACCACACCACCGGAAACCACCAGCTCCGCCCCCACACTGCGCCCCGGCGCCTGGGCACTCGACGCCGCACACTCCTCGGTCGCCTTCACTGTCCGGCATCTCGGCATCGCCAAGGTCCGTGGCAGTTTCGGCCGCTTCGAGACGGAATTCGTCGTGGACGAATCCGGCGCCGCGACCATCGGTGCGATCGTGCACCTCGACTCGTTCGACACCGGTAATCCCGACCGTGACGCGCATGTTCGCACTGCCGACTTCCTGGATGTCGCCAACCGTCCGACGCTGACCTTCCGCGCCGCCGAGCCGGTCCGGGTCGCCGATTCGTTCACCGTGGCGGGGGAGGCCACCCTGGGTGGGGTCACCCGGCCGGTCGTCCTGACAGCCGAGTGGGGTGGTATCGGCGATTTCGGACCGAATGGCGAACGCCACGCCGGATTCTCGGCGACCGGCACCATCAAACGGACCGACTTCGGGGTCGGCGGCCCGTTGCCCGGCATGCTGAGCGATACCGTCGCGATCGAACTGGAGATCCAGCTCATCGAGCCGGAGTAGGCGGCCCTCGCACCGGCGCCTATGCTCGCTGTTTCCGCCCGTCGGGAAGCCGGAGTGTCCGGCCCCGCCGGGACGATCGAGCCGCGAAGAGTGGGAGATACCCGGTGCCGAACGGAAACGAGCCGACTCGCTGGCTACGTGCGCTGAATCCCGGCCGCCGCGGATATCCGGCGGTGGTGTGCTGCCCACCGGGTGGCGGTTCGGCCACGAGCTTTCGGAGCCTGGCGGCGAGCTTCGGTTCCGGTCCGGCGGTCTACGCGGTGCAGTATCCGGGCCGGCAGGACCGGATCGGGGAGGAGCTCGTCGCCACGGTCACCGGTCTGGCCGAACATATCGCCGCGGCCGTCGATTCGCTGATTCCCGGCAATCCGGTGCTGTTCGGCCACAGTATGGGTGCCACGGTCGCCTTCGAAACCGCCCGGCTGCTCGAGCGGTCCGGGCGGACCGTCGCGGCGCTGTTCGTATCGGGGCGCCCGGATCCGGCGTTCGCCGACCCGGGCACGCTGCATCGCGGGTCCGATGCCGATCTGATCACCGATCTCGAGCGGCTCGCGAACGATCCGGCCTCGGTCCGTATCCTGCGGGACGAGCCCGGACTCGCCGAGGCGGTGCTCCCCGCGGTGCGTAACGATTACCGCGCGGTCGAGACCTACCGGTACACGCCGGGAGACCGGCTCCGCTGCGATGTCTTCGCGCTGCTCGGCCGGTCCGATCCGACGACCACCCCGGAGCAACTGGAGAAATGGGGCGACCATACGACGGGTCGGTTCACGGTCCGGTCGTTTCCCGGCGGCCATTTCTATCTCGACGAACACCAGCGCGAACTGGCGGATTTCATCACGGCGGAAATCGGGCCGGCCGCCGGGAGGCAGCGGTGAACACTGCCGTCAGCAGACCGTAGGTTCGCGCCGTAACACGGCCCGGGCCAATTCGGCGGGCGTGCCGGTGGTCGTATCCACCACGGGTATCGCTCTCGTCCTGCACGGCCCGGGCCAGGGTGGTCTTCCCGGCGCTCGAGGTCCCGTTGAGGAAGATGACCCGTCCCGGGGGCGCGGTGCTCTGCATCCGCCCAGGCTATCCAGTCGCCGCCGGAACGGGCGAGGGTGAGCACTCGGTCGGCCGTGGATATCCGCGCGAACACCGGAGCTCATATGCCGTGGGTGAACCGGCTGCTCCGCCCGGCCAGTGACCGGTCCGGCAGGATCGTATCGACCAGGGCCGCCATCCGGCCCAGCAGCGGGCCGACGTGTGGGGGCCGGTCGGTGAGGGTGCGGCAGACGACCTGCGCGCCCTGTTCCGGTGTCAGGGCCGCGGAGTCGCGGTACCGCGCGTTGGGCGCGATCATCGGGGTGCGGACCAGCGGCATGTACACCGAGCTGAAATGCACGTCGTCGGGCAGGGTTTCGGCGTGCAGGCTGGCGGTGAGCGAATCCAGCGCCGCCTTCGAGGCGACATAGGCGCTGTAGCCGGGACCGCCGAACAGGTTCGCCACCGACAGGATGTTGACGATATGCCCGGCCTTCCGTTCTCGCATACCTGGAAGCACCGCGAGCATCAGCCGCAGGGCGGCGAAATAGTTCAGGCGCATGGTGCGCTCGAAATCGTGGAATCGGTCGTAGGATTCGTCGAGCCGCCGCCGGATGGACCGGCCCGCGTTGTTGATCAGGACGTCCACGCCGCCGTGTTCGGCGAGTATCGCGGCGACGGCGGCATCGAGCGCGGCGAAATCGTTCAGGTCACACGGGTGCACGGTCGCGCTGCCACCGGCCGCGCGGATCTGCGCCGCCACCGCCGCCAACTCGTTTTCCCGCCGGGCCACGAGTGCGACCCGCGCCCCCGCCGCGCCGATACGGATGGCGGCGGCCCGGCCGATCCCCGACGAAGCGCCGGTGATCAGCACGGTCCGACCGGACACCGCATCGGAAAGGCCAGGCCGGGAGCGTAGCCGGGGCAGGCCGATATGGGTGTCCAGGCCGTGACCGACCTCGTAGAGCAGGCGCGATATTCCATGCATAGTGATGGATCATAATTTATATGACTAGAGATGTATATTGCCGTGATGGATGCTGCCAGCCTGCACCTGGTCGCCCGGCGGCTTCGGGCGATCGCGTTCGTCGCCACCGGTAACACGGGGCGCCGCCGGATACCGCCGAGCGAGTACGCCGTCCTCGAAGACATCGCGCTGCATCCGGGATCGGCGATACGCGATATCACCGAGCGGACGGCCATCACCCAGAGCCTGGTGTCGAGAATCGTCGCCCGGTTCCGCGACCAGGGCCTGCTGACCACCGCGCCGGATCCGGCCGACGGCCGCCGTGTGCTGATCACCGTCGAACCCGGAGTTTCCGAGGAGGTCTTCCGGGCGCGTGGCCGGGCGCCGATCGAGCTCGCCCTGAACAGCGAACTACCGCATCTGTCGCCGGAAGGGCGACTTCGGGTCGTCGAACTGCTCGACGAACTGGCGGGCCTCGTCGGTACGACCGGGGCCGCTGTACACCGGAAGACCGGTGACCACGCGACGTGACGATTCCGGGGCCGGATCGCCGGGCACGACAGATCGCCGGGCGTGGTCCGATCGAGTTCGGGAGCGGTTGGAGGATGATGGCCCCGTGGCTTCTGAACCGAATGTTCCCGATATGAAACCCCGCAGTCGCGATGTCACCGACGGACTGGAGAAAACCGCGGCCCGCGGCATGCTGCGCGCGGTCGGCATGGGCGACGACGACTGGGGGAAGGCCCAGATCGGGGTGGCGTCCTCGTGGAACGAGATCACCCCGTGCAATCTCTCGCTCGATCGGCTCGCCAGTGGCTGTAAAGACGGAGTGTTCGCCGCGGGTGGATTCCCGATGCAGTTCGGCACCATCTCGGTCTCCGACGGTATTTCGATGGGACACGAGGGGATGCACTTCTCGCTGGTGTCGCGCGAGGTGATCGCCGACAGCGTGGAGACGGTGATGCAGGCCGAACGGCTGGACGGGTCGGTACTGCTGGCCGGCTGCGACAAATCGCTGCCCGGGATGCTGATGGCGGCCGCCCGGCTGAACCTGGCGAGTGTGTTCCTCTACGCCGGCTCGATCCTGCCGGGTATCGCGAAACTCTCCGACGGCAGCGAACGCGAAGTGACCATCATCGATGCCTTCGAGGCGGTGGGTGCCTGTTCGCGCGGTCTCATGAGCCGTGCGGACGTGGACGCGATCGAGCGGGCCATCTGTCCGGGCGAGGGCGCCTGTGGTGGTATGTACACCGCCAACACGATGGCCAGCGCGGCCGAAGCATTGGGCATGTCGTTACCCGGCAGCGCGGCTCCGCCCGCCACCGATCGCCGCCGCGACGGCTACGCGCGCCGCAGCGGCCAGGCCGTGATCGAGCTGATCCGGCAGGGCATCACCACCGCCGATATCCTCACCTTCGAGGCATTCGAGAACGCGATCGCGGTGGTGATGGCCTTCGGCGGATCCACCAATGCCGTACTGCACCTGCTGGCCATCGCGCACGAGGCCGGGGTGGATCTGAGCCTGGACGATTTCGCCCGGGTCGGCCGGCGGGTCCCGCATCTGGCCGATGTCAAACCGTTCGGCCGGCACGTGATGACCGATATCGACCGGGTGGGCGGTGTGCCGGTGCTGATGAAAGCGCTGCTCGACGCCGGGCTGCTGCACGGCGACTGCCTCACCGTCACCGGGCGGACGGTCGCCGAGAACCTGGCCGATATCGCGCCCCCGGACCCGGACGGCAAGGTCGTGCGCGCCCTGTCCGCGCCGATCCACCCGACCGGCGGTATCACCATCCTGCACGGGTCGCTCGCGCCCGGTGGCGCCGTGGTCAAATCCGCCGGTTTCGAATCCGATGTCTTCGAGGGCACGACCCGGGTTTTCGACCGGGAACGCGCGGCGATGGACGCCCTCGAGGACGGAACGATCTCGGCGGGCGATGTCGTGGTCATCCGGTACGAGGGCCCGAAGGGCGGTCCCGGTATGCGGGAGATGCTGGCCATCACGGCGGCGATCAAGGGCGCCGGGCTCGGCAAGGATGTCCTGCTGCTCACCGACGGACGGTTCTCCGGTGGCACCACCGGTCTGTGCGTCGGCCATGTGGCCCCGGAAGCGGTGGACGCCGGGCCGATCGCGTTCGTCCGCGACGGCGACCGGATCCGCCTCGATGTCGGCGCGGGCACCCTGGACCTGCTGGTCGATCCGGCCGAACTCACCCGCCGCGGTGCGGGCTGGGAGCCGCTGCCCGCCCGGTACACCCGCGGTGTGCTCGCGAAGTACGCCCGGCTGGTGGGCTCGGCCTCTTACGGAGCCGTATGCGATTGAGGCCGTTCATAATTCGGCACCGGTCCGTGCTCGATGGCGGTCGGCGGGAGTAGGCTCGGCACGGACGCTCCGAGACACCACGAACCGGGGGTGACCATGACGACGACAACCGCGAACACCGTGGCCGGACTGATGTCCGCGCTGACCACACCGGCCGGGCAGGCCGATCCCTATCCGCTCTACCGGGAGTTACGCGAACTGGGTCCCGCCGTCCACACCCCGGACGGGACGCTCGTGGTCACCGGCTATCGGCTCGCCGCCACTCTGTTGCGAGACCACCGATTGCGCAAGCGCCCGGAGAACGGTCTCGCCGCCGCCGGTTTCGCCGACTGGCGGGATCGGCCGGGGTTGCGGCTGATGTTCACCAGCATGCTCGTGCGCAACCCGCCCGATCACACCCGGCTGCGCCGACTGGTTTCGGGCAGTTTCACGGCCCGGCGGGTGGCCGGGCTGCGCCGGGCGATCACCCGGACCGTCGACCGGTTGCTCGGTGATCTGGCGGGTGCCGGCCCGGTGGATTTCGTCGACGCCTTCGCGTTTCCGCTGCCGGTCACCGTGATCGGCGAACTGCTCGGCGTACCCGAAGCCGATCGGCTCCGCTTCCAGCCGCTGGTCCGGGACTGGGCCGGCGTGCTCGATCTCCTGGACGGTCCGGGCGTCGCCAGGGCCGACGCCGCGGCCGTCGAGATAAGCGACTATCTGCGCGATCTGGCCGATCGACGGCGGCGCGAACCGTGTGACGACCTGCTGTCCGCGCTGGCGGTACCGGCAGCCGACGGTGCGCGCCTGGACGACGACGAACTGATCACCATGGCGGCCCTGCTCTTCGCCGCCGGTTTCGAGACCACCACCGGGCTGCTCGCCAACGGCCTGGTCGCGCTGCTCGGCCATCCGGAACAGGCGACGCTCCTGCGGGAGGACCCCGGGCTGGCCGTGCCGGCCGTGGAGGAACTGTTGCGTTACGACTCACCGGTGCAACTGCTCACCTCCCGGACCGCGCCGGCGGAACTGCGGAGCGCCGGTCTCACCCTGCCGGCCGGGCAGCGCGTCGTCGTGCTGCTGGGGGCGGCCAATCGGGATCCGGAGGTCTTTTCCGAGCCCGATCGGTTGCGCCTGGACCGGCAGGACGAACCGCCGCTGTCGTTCGGCGGCGGTGTGCACTACTGTCTCGGCGCACCGCTGGCCCGGTTGGAGGCGCAGATCGCCTTTCCCGCACTGCTGCGGGCTTTCCCGGACCTCGCCCGGGCCGGGCCGGCAGTGGCGCGGAAAGGTCTGGCGTTGCACGGACCGACCGTCCTGCCCGTCACCACCGGGTAGGGGTCACGGCGTTCTCGTCGCGGGCTACCAGCTACCGAGTTCTTTCACGTTCCACGACAGGCTGATCCGTGGTTTGGTCTGCAGTGTGATCGCCTCATCCGTATCGTCCGGGGGCCAGAGCCGCAGCCCTTCGTAGCCGCCCGGCCCCCGGACCACGGTCAACCGGTCCAACCGGCGGATACGGCCCAGGTGCGTATGTTCGTGCTCGCCCGCGTAGAGGCTGATATACGCCTCGCCGGCCGTCGGGTCGAGCGAGAACGAGACGGCCTGGTCCCCACGGGCCAACCAGAAGGAGAACAGTCCGACGGGCCATTCGAGATCATCGAACTCAGCCGTCGGTTCGGCCTCGAAGAGCCAGATGAGTTCGGCGAGTTCGGGAATCTCCATGCGCAGACGGTAGCGGTGTCGCGGCAGACCCCGCTACGCCTCCAACCGCACC
>JABFXT010000609.1 GCA_013361595.1 Nocardia sp.
ATTCCCGCGGTCTCCGCTTCCCCCAAAACCGCGAGCGACCACGACGGCTGCTCGTCCCCGCCGGTCGCCGCCGGTTCCCAGCGCACCTGATGCAGATTCGCCGCGTCACCGGGCAGACCGGCGCGGAATTCCGCGACGTCGTACGGACGCATCACCACCGCGTCGACGGAGACGATCGGCTCGCCCGCCGGATCGACGGTCGCCACCGCGACGGTTTCCGGCCCGGTCGCGACCGCGATCACCCGCAGGGTCGTGACCTCGGATCGGCGGCCGGCCGCCGATCCGTGGAAGCGCGCACCGCCCCAGCGGAACAGCAACCGGCCGGTATCGGGATCGCCGTCGCCGTCACCGCAGAGCAGCCGCGAGAAACCGGCGTGCATGACCATATCCAGCAGCGCCGGATGGACGAGATGGCGCCCGGCTTCCGGGGCCGCCGCGGTGTCCAGCGCGATCTCGGAGAACACGGTATCGCCGCGTTGCCAGGCCGCCCGGACGCCGATGAACGCCGGACCGTATTCGAGACCGGTGTCCTTGGCGATCAGTGCCGGAAGTCGCGCGCTGTCCAGCGGTTCGGCATCCACCGGGGGCCAGGGCTCCTCGCGCAGCTGCGCGGACAGATCCGGCGCCTCGGCGGCGACCGCGGCCAGCGCCCCGGTCGCGTTGTGTAGCCATTCGTCGGCGCCGGCGGCGCGGAAATAGAACTCGAACGGGCGGCGGCCCTGTGCGTCGGCGGCCTGCACCAGCACCTGCAACTCGATCTCGTCGTCGCCGGTGGGCAGGATCGGCGCCTGCAGAGTGAGCTCGTCGACCGTGCCGCAGCCGATCCGGGCGCCGGCCGCCAGCAGCATCTCGATCATGGTCGCGCTCGGCAGGACGACCACGCCGTAGGTCATATGGTCGGCCACCCACGGATGGGTGCGCAGCGAGAACCGCCCGGTGAACAGCCATTCGTCGGACCCCGCGAGCCCGACCACACCGGTGAGGATCGGGTGTTCGAACGAGCCGACCCCGGGTTCGCCACCGGAGTTCAGCCAGAAGCGCCGACGCTGGAAAGCGTAGGACGGCAAAGCGATCCGGCGTGGCGTGCGTCCGGCGAACCAGGTCCGCCAGTCCACCGGCACTCCGGCGATATGGAGCTGCGCCAGCGCCGTGACGAACTGGGTGATCTCGGCGTCGGCCGGTGCGCGGTCCCCGGTCGCCACCGGGCGGCGCGCGGCCGCGGCCACCGTCGAGGCCGATTCGACCTCGGCATCCTCGGCGAGGCACCGCCGGGTGGCGGCGGCGAGTACGGCATCGGGTCCCACCTCCACGAAGCGCCGGACACCGGCCGTGACCGCCGCGTCGACCCCGGGCGCGAACCGGACGCAGCCGCGCACCTGCCGCACCCAGTGCTCCGGATCGGTCAGGGTGTCCCGGTCGATCTCACCGGAGACGTTCGACACCACGGCCCGGTTCGGCCGGGCGTAGGAGATACCCGCGGCCACCGTCCGGAATTCGTCGAGCATGGGATCCATCCGTGCCGAATGGAAGGCGTGGCTCACCCGCAGCCGGTTGGTCTTCACCCCCTGGGCGGCGAGCCGGACCTCGATCTCGGAGACGGCGTCCTCATCGCCGGAGAGCACGGTCGAGGCCGGATCGTTGACCGCGGCGACCGAGATCCGGCCCGGGAAATCGGCCGCCAGTTCGTTCGCCGCGGTTTCGGATACCGCCACCGCCAGCATCGCGCCACCCACCGGCAGCGCCCCCATCAACCGGCCGCGCGCGGCCACCAGCGCGCACGCGTCCGGCAGCGACCACACCCCGGCCGCGTAGGCGGCGGCCAGTTCGCCGATCGAATGCCCGATCAGCACATCCGGTGTGACACCGAACGATTCCAGCAGCCGCAGCACGGCCACTTCGAACGCGAAGAGCGCGGGTTGGGTGAACTCGGTACGTCCGAGCACACCGTCGGCGTCGGTGAACATCACCTCGCGCAGGGAACGGCCCAGCAGCGGGTCGAACTGTGCGCACACCTCGTCCAGCGCCGTCGCGAACACCGGGAAGGTCCGGTACAGCCCCGCACCCATGCCCGCCCGCTGCGCACCCTGACCGGTGAACAGGAAGGCCGTCCGGCCCGAACCCGCCCGGCCCTCCAGGATTCCGGGTGCCCCGGCCGCCACCTCGGCCAGCCCGGCGAGCAGTTCGCCGCGATCGCGTCCCGGCACCACGGCTCGCTGTTCCAGCAGCGCGC
>JABFXT010000710.1 GCA_013361595.1 Nocardia sp.
ACATCGGCGAGCGCGAACGCGTCGGCCGCCTCGGCGGCCCGGCCCGGCCCCCACGGCCCGCGCGGTTCCCGGCGGCCGGTGAGCACGACCGCGACATGCTGCGGCTGATCGGGCAGCGACGCCAGCAGTTCACCGATTTCGGCCTCGGTCGGGCGGCGGTCCACCGGCAGCGGTTCCACCGGCTTGGTATCCGGCCCGGGCAGCACCACCTGGGCGCTGCCGTACACCGACAGCTCGCGGGCGCCGCGCGAGATATTGCGCACCGCGACCTCCAGCAGACCCGGCAGCAGGGTGGTGGCGAGTTCGGCGCGCTCGATATCGAGCGGGTTGAGCACCCGGGTGGTGTTACGGCGGGGATCGTCGTCGTCCAGTCCCCAGATATCGAAAACGTCCGCGGGCAGGAACACCGGCGGCAGCACCTCCACACAACCGGCGAAGGCCAGCGCCCGGCTCACCGCGCGGCGCCGGCGCTGTACCGCGGTCAGTCCACGCCCGGCCGGCGCCTGCGGCAGTACCAGCGGGATCTTTTCCAGCCCCTCCAGCCGCAGCACCTCTTCCACCAGGTCGGCGGGCTGCGCGAGATCGGGTCGCCAGCTCGCCGGGGTGACCACCAGCTGACCGTGGCCGCTGGTCTCGTCCACCGCGACCTCGACGTGACAGCCGATCTGGGTGAGGCGGCGCGCGGAGGTACCGGGGGCGTAATGCACCCCGGCCACCCGGTCGGGCAGGTCGATATCCATGCGGATGGGTTCCGGCGCGGACAGCGGCAGCCGGATATCGGTGAGCAGCGGTTCCACCGTGCCCCCGGCGATCTCGGCGAGCAGGGTGGCGGCCCGGTCCAGCGCGGCCAGGTTCAATTCGGGATCCACCACGCGCTCGTAGCGTTTGCTCGCCTCCGAGACCAGCTTGTGCCGGCGGGCGGTGCGGTAGATGAACAGCGGATCCCAGGTCGCGGCCTCGAGCACGATATCGGTCGATTCCGCGCCCACCTCGGTGGACGCACCGCCCATCACACCGGCGAGGGAGACCACGCCGGTGTCGTCGGCGATCACCACGTCCTCGGCGTCGAGCTCACGTTCGACATCGTCGAGGGTGCGCAGGGTCTCACCGGTCCGCGCGCGTCGCACGACCAGACCACCGCTGAGTTTCGCGGCGTCGAAGGCGTGCAGCGGCTGACCGAGTTCCAGCATCACGTAGTTGGTGACATCGACGGCCGGGGAGATCGGCCGTACCCCCGACAGCAGCAACCGGCGCTGCAACCACCACGGGCTCACCGCGCTCGGATCGATACCGGTCACCCGGCGCGCACCGAAGCGTGTGCACTGTGTTTCCGGTTCCACCCGGATCGGCCACGCCTCGTCGCCGTCGCCCAGGGTGCGGACGGCCGGATCGGCGTATTCCAGGTCGAAGCCGCAGGCCAGTTCGCGGGCCAGCCCGCGCACCGAGAAGCAGTATCCGCGATCGGGGGTGATGTTCAGTTCGATAACGGTATCGCCGAGGCCGAGCAGTTCGTTGGCGTCGGTGCCGGGTTCGGCAGTCCCGGGTTCCAGCACGAGGATGCCCGAATGGTCCTTGCCGATACCGAGTTCGGCGACCGAGCAGATCATGCCGTTGGACACATGCCCGTAGGTCTTTCGGGAGGAGATGGCGAAACCACCCGGCAGCACCCCGCCGGGCAGCACCACGACCACCAGATCACCGACGGCGAAATTGGACGCACCGCAGACGATCTCCTGGAGTTCCGCCGCGCCGATATCGACCTTGCAGAACCGGATGGGCTTCTTGAATTCGGTGAGTTCGGTGATCTCGGCGACCCGCCCGACCACCAGCGGGTGTTCGATATCGCCGCCGACCGGTTCGAGGGTGTCGACCTCTTCGACCTCGAGCCCGACCCGGACGAATCCGGCATCGAGCTCTTCCGGTGTCACCGCCCAGTCGGGGACGGTGCGGCGGATCGTTTCGGTCAGCCAGGACTGCGCTACTCGCACTGTGACGTTCGCTCTCTCGCTCGGAAGTTCAGGACCGGATACCGAAGGGCAGGGTGAACCGCACATCACCCTCGACGATGTCGCGCATATCGGGGATACCGTTGCGGAACTGCAGGGTCCGCTCCAGCCCCATCCCGAAGGCGAACCCGCTGTACTCGGCGGGGTCGATACCGCTGGCGATCAGCACCTTCGGGTTGACCATGCCGCAGCCGCCCCATTCGACCCAGCCGGCGCCGCCCTTC
>JABFXT010000164.1 GCA_013361595.1 Nocardia sp.
GGTCCGAACCGGGGTTGTCGACCTTGCTGGTATCGACCATCGCGGCGGTGGAACCGGTGGCCACGATGGACGCGCCCGCACCGAGATGGGGGAGCGCGGCCTGGATGGCGTTGATGGTGCCCACCAGATTCGTATTGATGACATCGGTCCACGCCTGGATATCCGGCTGACCCTTCATCCCGGCGACACCGGCCTGGGCGATGACGATATCGAGTTTGCCGAACTCGGCGACGCCCGCGTCCAGCGCGGCCTTCAGGGCGACGGCGTCGCGGACATCGGTCTGGGTCGCGATGATCCGGCGGCCGGTCTTCTCGACCAGGCGCACGGTCTCCTCGAGGTCTTCGGGCGTGGCCAGCGGGTATCCGATGGTCGACATGTTCTGGCAGAGGTCGACAGCGATGATGTCCGCGCCCTCCTCGGCCAGTCGGACGGCGTGGCTACGGCCCTGACCGCGCGCGGCGCCCGTGATGAATGCGACTTTGCCCTCAACACGTCCCACAGCTTTCCCTTTCGATCTGTTTCCGGGAGTCACCTGTCCGGTGTGCCGGTCCGCCGGTGGCGGCGCGCGGCACGGGGCAGGGTGCGCGGCGAATACCGCGCGTCGATCCGGCCGCGGACCCGTTTCGGTGTCGACCCGGCACCGCCGGGTACCGGCTCCGGACATACGGCTGTTCTCGTATGCGAAAAGAACTGCGTTTTCGCATACGAGAACGGTACTCTACCCGTGGGCTCGGCGGCAAGGTTTCGGAAGAAGCCTGGTCGAGTGATCAAAACGGGCTCGTGAGGTATTTCGGCAGTTGGCGACCGATATCGCCATCCCGATTGCCGGAGGCTGCGTGCGAATTGATTGTTCGCGCTATCAGAGAATTCGATTATCACCAGTCGGCGGTACGAACTCCGACGCGTTCGCGTAGGTGCCCCGTACTCCGGTGCCGAGCACCCCGCCGGCGCGGAAGGGGTGAACCGTTATGTCCGACCGGGATATTCGAGGTGGGGTCCGGTGACCCGGGTGGTGCCCGACGAGCTGCGCGCCCGCTATGTGGCCGAAGGCTGGTGGACCCGCGACACCATGGGCGATCTGCTGAGCCGCGGTCTGGCCGCGGCCCCGGACACGGAGTTCCGGGTGCACTCCGAGGTCCGGCCCTGGCGTGGAACGTTCGCCGAGGTCGAGCGGGTGGCCCGGCGGCTGGCCGCGGGCCTGCGGGCGCGGGGTGTCGGGCCCGGTGATGTGCTCGCGTTCCAGCTGCCGAACTGGATGGAGGCGGCCGCGACCTTCTGGGCGGCCTCTTTCCTCGGTGCCGCGGTGGTGCCGATCGTGCACTTCTACGGCCGTACCGAACTCGGCCATATCCTGCGGGTCGCGCGGCCGAAGGTTTTCATCACGATGGCGGAGTTCGGTCGTACTGTCCACGATCCCGCCGTCAGTGCCGACGTGCCCATCGTGGGCGTGGTCGGGCGGGATTTCGACGTTCTGCTCGCCGATGAACCCATGCCCGGAGTGCTGCCCGCCGACCCGGCGGGTCCCGCCCTGATCGCGTTCACCTCCGGGACGACCAGTGCCCCCAAAGGCGTGGTGCACAGCCATCAGACCCTCGGCTGTGAATCCCTGCAGCTCGCGGAGCGGAACCGGGCCGACCGTGGCGATCAGCTGACCGCCACTCCGGTGGGGCATTTCATCGGGATGGTCGGCGCCTGCCTGCTCCCGGTACTGCACGGGCGGCCGGTGAATCTGCTCGATGTCTGGGACCCGGGCCGCGCGCTGGCCCTGATGAGATCCGACGGGCTCGTGGTGGGCGGCGGCCCCCCGTATTTCGTCACCAGCATGGTCGAACATCCCGACTACACCCCGGAACATCTCGCGCATATGCGCTATGTGGGGCTGGGTGGTTCGGCGGTGCCGGCGGCCGTGACGCGGATACTGACCGATCTCGGCGTGATCGCCTTCCGGGCCTACGGCAGTACCGAACATCCCTCCATCACAGCCTCGGAACTCGATGCCCCGCCGCGTGAACGGCTCACCACCGACGGCCGCCCGATGCCGGGTGTGGAGATCAGGTTCGCCGAGGACGGCGAGATCCTCAGCCGGGGACCGGATCTGTGCCTCGGCTATACCGACCCCGAGCTGACGGCGCGCGCCTTCGATGCCGACGGCTGGTACCACACCGGTGATATCGGTGTGCTCGATGCCGACGGTTGTCTGACCATCACCGATCGCAAGGCCGATGTGGTGATCCGCGGCGGGGAGAATGTCGGCGCCCGGGAGGTAGAGGACGTCCTCGACGCGATGCCGCAGGTGGCGGAGTCGGTGGTGATCGCGCTGCCCGACGATCGGTTCGGTGAAGTGGTGGGTGCGGTGCTGCGGCTGCAGCCCGGCTGTGTACTCCCCTCCCGGGCCGAGGTGCGGGCCTTCTTCGAGCGGGCGGGGGTGGCGCGGCAGAAGTTCCCGGAGCGGTTGTTCGAGGCCACGGAGTTCCCGCGCACCCCGAGCGGCAAGATCCAGAAACATTTGATCCGAAGGGGTATTGCGGCATCCATCCAGCGAGAATAGTATTCTCGAAAAGGGAGATTATCGTTTTACTCGCGCCGGCCCGGCCCGTGCTCCGCACGGCAGCCCGCCGGGACCGGCGCTTCGAACTCCGCCTGCTCGCCGAAAGGACAGCGCAGTGCCATCGCATCAGCCCGCGGCCGCCGAAGCCGATCCGCCGAACACCTGGGACGAGGAGACCGACGTCGTCGTTCTCGGTACCGGCGCCGCCGGACTCACCGCGGCGCTCGCCGCCGCCGTCGAGGGCGCGGCGGTGACACTGTTCGAGAAGGCGGCCACGGTCGGCGGGACGAGCGCGGTATCCGGTGGACTGGCCTGGATCCCGGCCCACGCTCGCGCCGACCGGGAACTCACCGTGACCGACGCGCTGGCCTACCTGGACGCGCAGTCGCTGGATTCGATGGACGACGAACTGGTCGAGGTGTTCGTCCGCACCGGTGCGCGCATGCTCGATTTCGTCGAAGAGCACAGCGCGGTGAAATTCGAAGTGGCCGATGGTTTCCCGGACTACAAACCCGAACTGCCCGGCGGCCAGCCCGCGGGCGGCAGATCGCTCGGACCCGCGGCCTACGATCTCGCCCGCCTGGGCGACTGGCGGGACCGGATCACCACCTTCCCCCTCGACTGGAGCAATGTCGGATTCGACGCCGAGACCCGGGCCCGGTTGCGGGCCGTACTCGGCGACGCCACCGCGGATATCTGTGTGGCGGGCCAGGCGCTGGTCGCGGGACTGCTCGAGGGCGTACTCGACGCCGGGATCACCCCGCGCACCGGCGCCCGGGGGGTGGAGCTGATCGCCGACTCCGGCGCCGTGACCGGCGTCCGGGTCGAACTCGGCGGCCGGCGCCTGGCTGTCCGGGCCCGCCGCGGCGTAGTACTGGCCACCGGCGGATTCGAATGGGATCCGGGTCTGGTCAAAGCGTTTCTGCGGGGTCCGATGACCGGCCCCGTCTCGCCACCGAACAACACCGGCGACGGCCTGCGCATGGCCATGGCGCACGGTGCCGATCTCGGGAACATGGGCGAGGCCTGGTGGGTGCCGGTGGTGCAACTGCCCGGCGACACCATCGAGGGCGAACAACGCAGCCGCAGTGTCCGGCTGGAACGCACCCGCCCGCGCAGCATCATCGTGAACCGGGCCGGGAAGCGCTTCGTCAACGAGGCCGCCGAATACAACTCCATGGCGGGGGCCTTCCACTACCTGGACCCGCGCGGCGGCTATGTGAACAACCCCGGCTGGATGGTGTTCGACGCCGAGCATCTGCGCCGGTACGGATTCCTGGGCGTCGAACCCGGGGGCGCGGCGCCGGAGTGGTTCGGCGAATCGGCGGATCTCGACGAACTGGCCGCCCGGACCGGGATCGATCCCGCCGGGCTGCGGCGCACCGTGGCCGAGTGGAACCGCGCGGTCGCGGCCGGTGCCGATCCCGATTTCGGGCGTGGTGCCAGCGAATACGACGGTTACTGGGGCGATCCGGACGCCGACACCGTCGCCGGGCGCACGCTCGGGCCGGTCGATACCGGTCCGTACTACGCGGTGCCGGTGACCGTGGGCGCCATGGGTACCAAGGGCGGGCCGCGCACCGATCGCGACGCCCGGGTCCGGCATATCAGCGGCGCGGTGATCCCGGGGCTGTACGCGGCCGGGAACGCGATGGCCGGGGTCACCGGACGGGCCTACGGCGGCGCCGGCGGAACCATCGGCCCCGGAATGGTCTGGGGGCTGCGCGCGGGCCATCACGCGGCCACCGGTGAATCGGTGAAGTACTGAGCGAGTGGCGGGCGAGCGGGCGGCCCGCGGTCCCGGCGGACCGGCGCCGGACCGGTGGACAGAGCGGAAGGTAGCAGTGTCGGAATACGAGAGTGTGTGGTGCGACCTGCAGGGTGTCGCGTTCAGCCAGGGCTATCTGGATGTTGCGGGGGTGCGCACGCGTTACCTGCACGCCGGCGACCGGAACAGACCCGCGCTGGTCTTCCTGCACGGATCCGGTGGTCACGCGGAAGCCTACGTCCGGAATCTGGCGGCGCATGCCGAGCATTTCTCCACCTGGTCGATCGATATGCTCGGGCACGGATACACCGATAAACCGGGTCATCCGCTGGAGATCGAACACTATGTGCGGCATCTGATCTCGTTCCTGGATACGATCGGCGCCGCCCGGGCCCATATCAGCGGGGAATCGCTCGGCGGCTGGGTCGCCGCCCGGGCCGCTTACGACCATCCCGGCCGGGTGGACAGACTGGTGCTCAATACCGCGGGCGGTTCGCAGGCCGATCCGGAGGTCATGGCGCGGATCGTCACGCTGTCCATGGCGGCCGCCACCGATCCCACCTGGGAAACGGTGCAGGCGCGTATCACATGGCTGATGGCGGATAAATCCAAGGATTACGCCGACCTGGTGGCCAGCCGGCAGCGGGTGTACCGGCAGCCCGGTTTCGCGGACGCCATGCGCGACATCATGGCGCTCCAGGATCCGGAGATCCGGGCCCGCAACCTGCTCGGTCCCGTGGAATACGGCGGGATCACCGCGCCGACTCTCGTGGTGTGGACCAGCGACGATCCCACCGCCGACGTAGCCGAAGGCAAACGGATCGCGTCGATGATCCCGGGCGCTCGCTTCGAGGTGCTGCCCGACTGCGGGCACTGGCCCCAGTACGAATCACCCGCGGAGTTCGACGCACTCCATCTCGACTTCCTGCTGGGCGGTTGAAATGGAACACGGAAACCGCAGCGGTCCAGCGAATTTCGACGTCGTCATCGTCGGCGCCGGGCCGGTCGGCCTGACCATCGCGAATACTCTGGGCCGCTACGGCGTGCACACCCTGCTGGTGGAGGAACGCCCGAGCCTTATCGACTATCCGCGCGGCGTCGGTATCGACGACGAATCCCTGCGCACCATGCAGGCCACCGGCCTGGTGGACCGGATCCTGCCGCATACGAACCCGAACCAGATCATGCGGTTCGTCGACGGGCGGCGACGGTTGCTGGCCGAAGTCGCACCCACCGATCAGCAGTTCGGCTGGCCCAAACGCAGCGGTTTCATCCAGCCGCTGGTGGATGCCGAACTGCTGGCCGGGCTGGACCGCTTCGACTGCGTCGAGATCCGCTGGGCCACCGCGCTCAGCGGATGTGACGACACCGGTGACGAGGTCCTGGTGCGGTTCGATACCGCCGACGGCCCGCAGCAGGTGCGGGCCCGGTACGTAGTGGGTTGCGACGGTGGTCGCAGCACCACCCGGCACGCGATGGGGGTGAGTTTCGAGGGCACCACCTCCCCGACCCGCTGGCTGGTGGTCGATATCGACGGTGATCCGCTCGGGCATCCGAATGTCGAGGTGGGGGCGGATCCGGCGCGGCCGAATGTCTCCATCTCACTGGCCCACGGTATCCGCCGGTTCGAATTCCTGCTGCACGACGACGAATCAGATGCCGACGCCGAGACCCCGGAATTCCTGGCCCGGCTGCTCGCCTCCTTCGTACCGCATCCGGAACGTCTCGATGTGATCCGGCGCCGGGTCTACACCCATCATTCCCGGATCGCGGGCGAATTCCGGCGCGGCCGGTTGCTGCTGGCCGGGGATGCCGCTCACCTCATGCCGGTCTGGCAGGGCCAGGGCTACAACAGCGGGATCCGGGACGCCGCGAATCTGGGCTGGAAGCTCGCGGCCGTGGTGTCCGGAATCGCCGGCGACGGTCTGCTCGACACCTACGATCAGGAGCGGCGTAAACACGCCCGGGCCATGATCGATCTGTCGACCATGGTCGGGCGGGTCATCTCGCCGACGAACACCCGGGTCGCCGCCGTCCGGGATATGGCGGTACGCGGGCTGGCGCTGGTACCGCCGTTGAAACGATACGTGCTCGGGATGCGGTTCAAACCCATGCCGCGCTACGACCGCGGTGCGGTGGTGCACGGTTGGTCACGGTCGCCGAATTCGGCGGTCGGGACGCTGTTCATCCAGCCGCGGGTCGCCACCCGCGCGCAACCGGATGCGCTGCTGGACGACACGCTGGGGCCCTGGTTCGCGGTGCTGTGCTGGAACAACCAGCCCCGGAAACTGCTGGGGGACGACGAATTCGCCCGGTGGAAGGAACTCGGCGCCCGTTTCGTCGAAGCGCGGCCCGCGACCCAGTTGCACTGGGCCGGGCACGACGACCCCGAGGTGGTGGTGGTCGGTGACCACACCGGCGCCCTGAAGAAATGGTTCGACGGTCAGCTCGATTCGGTGCTGTTCCTGCGCCCGGACCGGTGTATCGCCGGTGCCTGTATCGCCCAGCACGCTCCCGAACTCGGTGCGGCGCTGCGCAAAACCCTCGAACTCGCCCCGGGAGGTACCGATGCCGCTGGCCGTGTGCTGCGTCTCGCACAGCCCGCTCCTTGAACTCCCCGGCCCGGCTCCCGAACTGCTCACGGAGGTCGGCACAGCGCTCGACCGGGCCCAGGATTTCGTGCGAGAGTTCGATCCGGAACTGGTGGTGCTGTTCGCCCCGGACCACTACAACGGGTTCTTCTACCGACTCATGCCACCCTTCTGCCTGGGTACCGCGGCCACCGCGGTCGGGGACTACGGGACCCACGCCGGGCCACTGAACGTTCCCGAGGAGCCGGCCCTGCGGCTGGCCGAAGCACTGCTCGAATCCGGTATCGATATCGCGACCTCGGCGGAGATGTCGGTCGACCACGGCACCGTGCAACCACTCCAGCGCCTCTTCGGCGACCCCACCGCGCGACCGGTCGTCCCGATCTTCGTGAACTCGGTGGCGACGCCACTGGGCCCGCTACGCCGGGTACGGGCACTGGGCACCGCGGTCGGCCGTCATCTCGCGACCCTGGGCAAGCGGGTACTGATCATCGGATCGGGCGGCCTGTCCCACGACCCGCCGGTACCGCGGCGCGACGGCGCCCCCGAGCCGGTACTGGAACGGATCGTGCACGGCCGCCCGATGACCACCGAACAGCGTGCCGCCCGCCAGGCCGCGGTGATCGCCGCCGCCCGTGACTTCGCCGCCGGCGACAGCCCGCTGCGGGCGCTCAACCCCGACTGGGACCGGGCGTTCCTCGAGCTCGTGGACACCGGCGAGCTGGCCGCCGTGGACGACTGGGACAACAGCGAGATCACCCGGATCGCCGGCAATTCGGCGCACGAGATCCGGACCTGGGTGGCGGCCTTCGCGGCACTGGCCGCACAGGGGCCCTATAGCACCGGCGTCAGCTACTACCGGCCCGCACCAGAACTCAACGCCGGCATCGCCGTCCGCACGGCCCGGCCCGCCGATGAGCGCAGCGACGACAGGA
>JABFXT010000415.1 GCA_013361595.1 Nocardia sp.
GCCGTCCGGCTCGCGGCCGATACCGGCGCCGCCCTGGCCTGGGTACCGCGCCGGGCCGGTGAACGCGGCGCGGTGGAGGCCGGTGCGCTGCCGGGGCTGCTGCCCGGTGGCCGCCCGGTGACCGACCCCGAAGCGCGGCGGCAGGTCGGCGAGATCTGGGGTGTCACCGATCTCCCCGATACGCCCGGACGCGATACCGGTGCGATTCTCGACGGTACGGCGAGCGTGGGCACCCTGGTGATCGGTGGTATCGAACCCGCCGACCTGCCCGATCCGGCCGCTGCCCGCGACACCTTGCGCGCCGCCGATTTCGTCATCTCCCTCGAACAGCGGCACAGCGAGGTCACCGCCTACGCCGATGTGGTGTTCCCGGTGGCCACCGCGACGGAGAAATCCGGCACCTTCCGCACCTGGGAGGGACGCCCGCGGCCGTTCGCCGCGGCACTCACCGACAGCACGGTACGCCGCACCGCGGCACCGCTGTCCGATCTACGGGTACTGCACAGTCTGGCCGCGGAACTGGGTGTGCCGCTCGGCCTCCCGGATACCGCCGCCGCCCGGGCCGAACTCGACAGACTCGGCGCCTGGACCGGTGCCACGGTCGCCACACCGGCGTACCCGGCCGCGCGGCCCGTAAACCCGGAACCCGGCACGGCGGTACTGGCGAGCTGGCGGATGCTGCTGGACCGGGGGCGGATGCAGGACGGTGAACCGAATCTCGCGGGTATCGCGCGACCACCGGTGATCAGGGTATCGGCGGCCACCGCCGCGGAAGCAGGTGTCGCCGAGGGCGATCCGATCACCGTCACCACCCCGCGCGGCGCGGTCACGCTACCGCTGGCGGTCACCGAGATGCCGGACCGGGTGGTGTGGTTGCCGATGAACTCACCCGGCTGCTCGATCCACAACGACCTCGGCGCCCGACCGGGCGATGTCGTCACCCTGCGGCGCGCCGACCAGCGGACGGAGGCATCCGACCATGACTGATCTGTCGCTCTTCGGGTACGACCCACTGTGGCTGGTCGCCGCGAAAGCCGTCGCCATATTCGTATTCCTGCTGCTGACCGTGCTGTTCGGCGTGTTGATCGAACGCAAGGTGGTCGCCTGGATGCAGATGCGGGTGGGACCCGACCGGGTCGGCCCCAAGGGTCTGCTGCAGAGCGCCGCCGACGGCGTGAAGATGGCGTTCAAGGAAGATATCGTCCCCGCGATCGTGGACAAACCGATCTTCGTTCTCGCGCCGATCATCTCGGTGGTCTCGGCCGTACTGGCCTTCGCGGTGATCCCGTTCGGGCCGGAGGTCTCGGTCTTCGGCCACCGCACCGCCCTGCAACTCACCGACCTGCACGTCGGCGTGCTGTACATCCTGGCGGTCACCTCCGTCGGGGTCTACGGGATCGTGCTGGCCGGCTGGGCGTCCGGCTCCACCTATCCGCTGCTCGGTGGTCTGCGCTCCACGGCGCAGGTGATCTCCTACGAGATCTCCATGGCCCTCTGTTTCGCGGCGGTGTTCCTGCTCGGCGGCACCATGGCGACATCCGGCATCATCGCCGCGCAGGAGCCCACCTGGTACGTGTTCCTGCTGCTGCCCTCGTTCCTCATCTACTGCATCTCCATGGTCGGTGAGACCAATCGGGCGCCGTTCGATCTGCCCGAGGCCGAGGGTGAACTCGTCGGCGGTTTCCACACCGAGTACTCCTCGCTGAAGTTCGCCATGTTCATGCTCGCCGAATACGTGAACATGGCGACCGTTTCGGCGCTGGCCACCACCATGTTCCTGGGTGGCTGGCGGGCCCCGTTCCCGATCTCGCTCTGGGAGGGCGCGAATTCGGGCTGGTGGCCGCTGCTGTGGTTCACGGCCAAGGTGTGGATGTTCCTGTTCGTCTTCATCTGGCTGCGCGGCACCCTCCCCCGGTTGCGCTACGACCAGTTCATGAATCTGGGCTGGAAACTGCTCATCCCGACCTCGCTGGCCTGGGTGATGGTGGTGGCCACCGCACGTGTCCTCGATCTGGAAGGCTATCCGGTACGTACCCCGATCCTCGTGATCGGCGGTCTGCTGCTCGCCGGGCTCCTGGTCGGCCTGTTCCTGCGAGCCGGTAACGCACCGGTCCGCGCACCGGAGTTCGGTCCCGAGGACGACCTGCCGGCCGGAAACGCGCCGCCCGGAGCGACCGGCGGCACTCAGGTCTTCCTGGGATTCCCGACTCCGCCGCTACCCGAACAGACCTCGACCATCACCTCCGCCCCCGGCCTTCTCGAACCCCTGGCGGGCTTCGCGGTCACCGCACTCACCATGTTCAAGAAGCCCAACACCGAGTTCTATCCCGAGGAGAAGGTGCCGACCGCACCCCGGTACCACGGCCGCCATCAGCTCAACCGGCACCCCGACGGCCTGGAGAAATGTATCGGCTGCGAACTCTGCGCCTGGGCCTGTCCCGCCGACGCCATCTACGTGGAGGGCGCCGACAACACCGACGAGGAGCGCTTCTCCCCTGGTGAACGCTACGGCCGGGTGTACCAGATCAACTACCTCCGCTGTATCGGCTGCGGGCTGTGCATCGAAGCCTGCCCGACCCGGGCCCTGACGATGACCAACGAATACGAACTCACCGACGACAATCGGGCCGATCTCATCTACGAGAAAGACCGGTTGCTCGCCCCGCTCGCCCCGGAGATGCAGGCCCCGCCGCATGCGATGCAGCCGGGGACCACCGAGGCCGACTACTACCTCGGCCGGGTGGCGGCCGCACCGGACCGGCCGACCGCCGATACCGCGCAGGGAGGCACCCGATGATCGCGATCGAATCGACTCTGCTCGCCGCGCCGCCGCTGACGGAGGCCGGAACCGGCGAAACGGTCCAGTTCTGGATTCTGGCTCCGCTGGCGGTGCTCGGTGCCCTCGGAATGGTGTTCGCCACCAAGGCGGTTCATTCGGCGATCTGCCTGGCCGCGACCATGATCACCCTGGCGGTGTTCTACATCGCCCAGGACGCGCTGTTCCTCGGGGTGGTGCAGATCGTGGTGTACACGGGTGCGGTGATGATGCTCTTCCTGTTCGTACTCATGCTGGTCGGCGTCGATTCGGCGGAGTCCCTGCGGGAGACCCTGCGCGGGCAGCGGATCGCCGCGGCGGTGGTCGGTATCGGATTCGGTGTGCTGCTGTGCACCGGTATCGCGCACGGTGTCCGCAACTCCGGAATCGCATTCCCCGCCGGCGGTTTCCCGGGCCGCGATGTGATCGGGGCCCTGGCCGAGTTGATCTTCGTGCGCTATGTCTGGGCCTTCGAACTCACCGGCGCGCTGCTCATCGCCGCCACCATCGGCGCCATGCTGCTCGCCCATCGCGAGCACTTCGGCCCGAAACTCGGCCAGCGTGAACTGTCGCGCCGGCGGTTCCGTGACGCCGGGCACCGGCCCACGCCACTGCCCACCCCCGGTGTCTACGCCCGGCACAACGCGGTCGATATCCCGGCCCGGCTCCCGGACGGATCGTTCGAAGAGATGTCGGTATCGACCATCCTGCGCCACCGTCGCACCCAGGCGCTCACCGACGCGGCTGTGCTCTCGGTCGGTTCGCCGGCCGACACCGGATCCAGCACCGGCACCGCCCGCCCCGCCGACGAGGAAGGCACCCGGTGAATCCCGAGAACTATCTGTTCCTATCCGCGCTCCTGTTCACCATCGGCGCCGCCGGGGTCCTGCTGCGGCGGAACGCGATCATCGTCTTCATGTGCATCGAGCTCATGCTCAACGCGGTGAATCTCGCGTTCGTCACCTTCGCCCGGATGCACGCGAATCTCGACGGTCAGGTCTTCGCCTTCTTCACCATGGTGGTGGCCGCGGCCGAGGTCGTGGTCGGCCTCGCCATCATCATCACCATCTTCCGTGCCCGCCGCTCGACCTCGGTCGACGACGCCAACCTGCTGAAGTTCTGACGTGCTCGGGTCAAGCGCGAAGGCGGTAGCGCAGCGTAACCACGCAGCGCCCCCGAGCATGCCGAAAGGACACTGACGTGGATACCGCAACGCTGTGGCTGCTGCCCGCCCTGCCCCTGGCAGGCGCCGCCGTACTGCTGCTCACCGGGCGTCGCTCCGACGCATGGGGTCATCTGCTCGCCACCGTGGCCGCGCTGGCATCGTTCGTGGTGGCGGTGATCGCGTTCGCCGGGATGCTGGGCCGCGCCGACGCCGAACGCGCGGTGGCACTGGACCTGTTCAGCTGGGTACCGGTAGCCGGACTCCAGGTCGATTTCGGACTGGCCCTGGACCAGTTGTCGATCTGTTTCGCGCTGCTCATCACCGGCGTCGGATCGCTCATCCACATCTACTCCGTCGGCTATATGAGCGGCGATCCCGGCCGCCGCCGGTTCTTCGCGTATCTGAACCTCTTCCTCGCGGCCATGCTGCTGCTGGTACTGGCGAACAACTACCTGGTGCTGTACCTGGGCTGGGAAGGTGTCGGCCTGGCCTCGTATCTGCTGATCGGATTCTGGTACCACAAACCCTCGGCGGCCACGGCGGCCAAGAAGGCGTTCGTGGTGAACCGGGTCGGTGATATGGGTCTGGCGATCGCCATGATGATCATGTTCACCACTTTCGGGTCTCTGGATTTCACAGCGGTTTTCGCCGCCTCGCCCGGGGCGAGCGACGCCACGCTCACCGCGGTGGGCCTGTTCCTGCTGCTGGCCGCCTGCGGTAAATCGGCTCAGGTACCGCTGCAATCATGGCTCGGCGATGCGATGGAGGGCCCCACGCCGGTGTCGGCGCTCATCCACGCCGCCACCATGGTCACCGCCGGTGTGTATCTGATCGCCCGTTCCAACCCGATCTACGACCTCGCCCCCACCGCCCGGGTCGCGGTGGTGGTGGTCGGGGCGGTGACCCTGCTGTTCGGCGCGATCATCGGTTGCGCCAAGGACGACATCAAGAAGGCACTGGCCGCCTCCACCATGAGCCAGATCGGTTATATGGTGCTGGCGGTCGGGCTCGGGCCCGCCGGTTACGCGGTCGCCATCATGCACCTGCTCACCCACGGATTCTTCAAGGCCGGCCTGTTCCTGGGTGCCGGTTCGGTCATGCACGCCATGGACGACGAAACCGATATGCGGCGCTACGGCGGCCTGCGCACCCTGCTGCCGATCACCTATGTCACCTTCGGTCTGGGCTATCTCGCGATCATCGGGGTACCACCGTTCGCCGGGTTCTTCTCCAAGGACCGCATCATCGAGGCCGCGTTCGCCGCCGAAGGCGCCGCCGGTCCGATCCTGGGCACCGTCACCCTGCTCGGCGCCGGGCTCACCGCCTTCTACATGACGCGGGTGATGCTGCTGACCTTCTTCGGTGCGCGGCGCTGGAAGCCCGATACCCACCCGCACGAATCCCCGGCCGTGATGACCGGTCCGATGATCCTGCTGGCCCTCGGATCGGTCGGCGCCGGCGCGATTTTCGTCTGGGGTTCCTCGTTGCAGAACTGGCTGGCACCGGTCGTCGGGGAGCATCACGGCGAACCCGTCCTTCCGGTACCGGTCATCACCGGGCTCGCGCTGGCGGTGGTCGCGGTGGGCGTGGGAATCGCCTACCGGCAGTACGGACGCAGCGCGGTACCCGACAGCGCACCGGAGCAGGTGACGGCGCTGACCGTGGCGGCTCGGCGCGATCTCTACGGTGACGCCGTCAACGAGGCCGCTTTCATGCGGCCCGGGCGCCATCTGACCCGGGCCCTGGTATTCCTCGACAGCCGCGGTATCGACGGTCTCGTCAACGGTACCGCCGCGGTCATCGGCGGATTGTCGGCGCGGGCCCGCCGGATCCAGACCGGTTTCGTCCGTTCGTATGCCCTGTCCATGTTCACCGGCGCGGCCCTGGTGGCCGCCGCCCTGCTGGCCGTGAGGATCTGGTGAGCGCCGTGCCCTGGTTGTCCGTGCTCTGGCTGTTGCCCGTGGTGGGCGCGGCGGTCGTACTCCTGCTGCCGGCCACGCAGCGACTACTGGCCCGCTGGGTCGGCCTGATGGTCGCGATCGCGACCTTCGGCGTGGCACTGGGCGTGGCCGCCGCGTTCCAGCCCGGCGGTGACCAGTTCCAGTTCGTCGAATCCCACACCTGGATCCCCGCGTTCGGCGCCGGCTACACCCTCGGGGTGGACGGAATCGCACTGGTCCTCGTGTTGCTCACCGCCGGATTGGTGCCGTTGCTCATCGTCGCCGGCTGGCACGACGACCGTGCGGTGGGCACCGGAAAACGGGTGGCGCACACCTATATCGCGCTCACCCTGCTGGTCGAGGCCATGGTGCTGGTGTCCTTCCTGTCGCTGGACATCCTGCTGTTCTACGTGTTCTTCGAGGCCATGCTCATCCCGATGTACTTCCTCATCGGTGGTTTCGGGCCGCGCACCGACGACGCGCAGATCCGGCAGCAGCGCTCCCGCGCGGCAGTGAAATTCCTGCTGTACAACCTCTTCGGCGGCCTGATCATGCTCGCCGCCGTGATCGGCCTCTATGTGCTCACCGTCCAGCAGGACCTCGGCGTGGACGGTGCCGGGACCTTCGATCTGCGTACCGTGGTGGCGGCCGCGAACTCCGGGCAGCTCGGCGCCGGGCCGGCGATACTGAACGCCCTCTTCCTGGGTTTCATGTTCGCGTTCGCGGTGAAGGCGCCACTGTGGCCGCTGCACACCTGGCTACCGGACGCGGCGGTATCCGCCACTCCGGCGAGTGCGGTGCTGATGATGGCGGTGGTGGACAAGGTCGGAACCTTCGGCATGCTGCGCTATTGCCTGCTGCTGTTCCCCACCGCCGTCGACACCTACGCGCCGCTGGTGATCACGCTGGCCGTGATCGGCATCATCTACGGCGCTCTGCTCGCCATCGGCCAGACCGATGTGATGCGGTTGATCGCCTACACCTCGATCTCGCATTTCGGTTTCATCGTGCTCGGTATCTTCGCCATGACCAGTCAGGGCCAGACCGGCGCGACGCTCTACATGGTCAATCACGGCCTGTCCACGGCAGCGTTGTTCCTGGTGGCCGGGTTCCTGGTCTCACGGCGGGGCAGCAGGCTCATCGCCGACTACGGCGGCGTGCAGAAGGTGGCGCCGGTCCTGGCCGGATCCTTCTTCATCGCCGGTCTCGCCACTCTGTCGCTGCCCGGCCTGGCCCCGTTCGTCAGCGAATTCCTGGTGCTGATCGGCACGTTCAGCCGATACCAGGTGGCCGCGGTGATCGCCGCCGGTGCCCTTGTCCTGGCCGCTGTCTATGTGCTGTGGCTGTACCAGCGGATGATGACGGGCCCGGTGGCCGAGGGCAGCGACCGGATCCGGGATCTGGTGCCCCGCGAACTCGTGGTCGTGGTACCGCTGCTGGGCGCGCTGATCTTCTTCGGGGTCTACCCGAAGCCGATACTCGATTTCATCGATCCCGCGGTGACCCAGACCCTCACCACCGTCGGCAGTGTCGATCCACCACCGCCGGTCCCGGCTCAGCCGGAAGCGGCGAATCCCGGAGGTGTGCGTCATGAGCGTTGAGCTGCCCGCCGGCGCGGTCCTTGCCGCGTCCGTACCCGCACCGAGTATCGAATACCACGTCCTGGCACCCGTTCTCATCGTACTGGGCGCGGCCGTCGCCGGAGTTCTCGTGGACGCGTTCTGCCCGCGACCGTGGCGATATTCCGCGCAGTTGATCCTGGCCCTGGCGGCACTGCTGTCCGCGCTGGTGGCCGTACTACTGCTCGCCGGGACCGCGACGACGGCCGCGGTCGGCGCGGTCGCCGTGGACGGGGTCACCCTGTTCCTGCAGGGCACCCTGCTACTCGTCGGCATCCTGTCGGTGCTGTTC
>JABFXT010000234.1 GCA_013361595.1 Nocardia sp.
AACCTCGAACAGGTCAGTAAGAGTTTCGGGGTCACCCCGCTGCTCGACGCGGTATCGCTGGGCGTGCACTCCGGCGACCGGATCGGGGTCGTGGGCCTCAACGGGGGCGGAAAGACGACCCTGCTGGAGGTGCTGACCGGGATCGAGGAGCCCGACAGCGGCCGGGTGAGCCGGGTCGGCGGGTTGCGGATGGCCGTGGTCACCCAGCGCGGGGTATTGCCCGAGGGCGCGACCATCGGCGAAGTGGTGCTGGCCGGGCTGGCCGACGATGCCCCCACCGGCGATATCGCCGAACACGAATGGGCCGCCGACCCGCGGATCCGGTCGGTGCTCGACGGTATCGGTATCGCCGATCTGGGGTTGGACACCTCGGTCGCCAATTTGTCCGGCGGTGAGCGCCGCCGGGTCGCATTGGCCGCCGCGCTGGTGCGCGACCTGGATCTGCTGGTCCTCGACGAACCGACCAACCACCTCGATGTCGAAGGGGTGGAGTGGCTGGCCGAACATCTGCTGGCCCGGCGCAGCGCGCTCGTCGTCGTCACCCACGATCGCTGGTTCCTCGATACGGTCGCCACCCGGACCTGGGAGGTCGTGGGCGGCCGGGTGGAAACCTACGAGGGCGGATACGGCGACTGGATCTTCGCGCGTGCCGAACGCGCCCGCCAGGTCGACGCCACCGAGGCCAGGCGCCGCAATCTGGCGCGCAAAGAGCTCGCCTGGCTGCGGCGTGGCCCGCAGGCCCGGACCTCCAAACCTCGCTATCGCGTGGAGGCCGCGGAGGCATTGATCGCCGACGTACCGCCGCCGCGCGATTCGGTCTCGTTGAGCGCGTTCGCCAAGAAGCGGCTGGGCCGGGTGGTGATCGAACTCGAGGATGTCACCCTCGCCACGCCGGACGGGCGGGAACTGGTGCGCGATCTCACCTGGCAGCTGGCCCCCGGGGAACGAGTCGGTCTGGTCGGGGTGAACGGGTCGGGCAAGACCACGCTGTTGCGCGCACTGGCCGGTGATATCGACCCGGTATCGGGTAAGCGGGTCCAGGGCCAGACCGTGCGGGTCGGCTGGTTGCGCCAGGAACTCGACGATCTCCCGACCGATATGCGGGTACTCGAGGCCGTCCAGCAGATCGCCATGCGGATCACGCTCGGGGAAGGCAGCAAGGCGCTCGAACTGTCGGCCGGTCAGCTGGCCGAACGGCTCGGGTTCACCCCGGCCCGCCAGCGCACCCCGGTCCGTGACCTGTCGGGCGGGGAGCGGCGCCGGCTGCAACTGACCCGCATCCTCATGGCCGAGCCGAATGTGCTGCTGCTGGACGAGCCCACCAACGACCTCGATATCGACACCCTCCAGCAGCTCGAGGATCTGCTCGACAACTGGGCCGGGACCCTGGTGGTGATCAGTCACGACCGCTATCTCGTCGAACGGATCTGCGACACCACCTGGGCTCTGTTCGGCGACGGTGCCCTCACCAATCTGCCCGGCGGGATCGCCCAGTATCTGCGCCGCCGCGCCGAACTGTCGGCCGGCACACCGGCGGCACCGCAGTCCGGTCCGCAAACAGCCGCCCCGCAGACGGATTCGGCGGCCTACCGGGCCGCCCGCAAGGAACTCACCCGGCTGGAACGCGCCATCGACAAACTGGGGGAGCGGGAGACGGCGTTGCACGCGGCGCTCGCCGATGCCGCGACCGAACCGGACAAACTGATGACCCTGGGTGCCGAACTCAAGGATGTGCAGGCGCAGAAGGAAACGGCCGAGGAACGCTGGATGGAACTCGCCGACGAGGTGTGAGGCCGCGGGCGGTCAGTGGTTCTCGGCCGCCGGCCCGTTTTCGCCGGTGATCGGCAGACTGGCCTGGACGAACTCCCCGCCGAAGGTGGTGAGCGCGATACCGCGGTGCTGGAGTTTGCCGCGACCACCGGCCTGTTTCAAGAGTTCGATCGCCGGCGCCTGCGCCTCCAGGAGCTGATAGCGCTCGGGTGTGCCCACCGGTTCGCGCAGCAGTTCGACCAGGCCGATCCGGCGCAGATTGGTCAGATAGCGCTGTACCCGCTCGGGATGCCGGAGCCCGGCGTGTTCGCCGATCATGCTCACCCCGATCTCCGCGGCACCGGCTCCCTGCTCCGATCTGCGGCTGCTCCGCCCCACGCGGCGCCCGCCGCGTACGGTCACCGCCGGCTGTGGGCCGTCCAACCGCAGCAGCCGCAGGATGCGGGCCTCGTCGGAGGTCAGTTCGGCCAGGATCCGGGCGAACGCCGGATGACCCTCGTCGGCGGCGCGGGGGCTGGCGGCCAGGCGCAGTAGCGCGGCGCCCTGTTCGCGCAACGACCGTTCGGTCGGGGATTCGGCCGGCGCTTCCGCCGCCGGGACACCGAGCGCCCGGCGCAGTGCCTCCTGCATCTGCTGCACCGCCTCGGTGCGGATCTCGGCCGGCGGGAGTCCGGCCATACTGCCGCGGACCACCGTCTCGGTGACATCGAGGGCGGTGTGCACACCCCAGCGGGCGGTGCCCGACACTGCCGAAGCCGCGACCCGCGCGACGCCGCTCACCGCGCGAAGTCCCGCGGCGGGCCCACCCGGGCGGCCGGTCTCTCCGGGCCGCTCGGGCTCGCCGCTGTCCGGTGCTTCTCGTTTCACAGCCATGTCGTCGCCACCCCCGTTCCGAAGACCAGGATATGCGCGTATCCGGCGAACAGGCCCAGTACGCCGCCGTGCACGAACAGCAGCCATTCGTCCTGTTTGATCGCCGCCCGCAGCATATCGACGAAATCGTTCGGCGACAGCTCGGACATCTGCTTGGCGATATAGGCGCTGATCTGCTTGCCCTGCCGCACGTTGAAATCCTGATCCGAGAACGCCAGCGGCGCGATCGCCATCGCCTCGGAGGTCAGGGTCTGGGTCAGCGAGCGGTACTCGCGGCTGCCGAGCACCAGTTTCACCGCGCCCCGGGCCGGGCCGAGTGCCCGGTCGGCGGCCGGACGCAGGGTGTCCTCCAGCATCTGGAGGGTGCGGTCGGATTTCGGTCCGTTCAGCAGTTCGTCACCGATATTGGCCAGGGTCATGACCTGGGTGGACACCAGCTCGGCATAGCCGGTGGTGATCTCATCCTGGCGTTTGATCAGCAGGCCCTGCCGCCACGGGCACCACCATTTCGGCTCGGCGGGCGCGAAGATCATGTTCAGGCCCACCCAGTTGACCACCCAGCCGATGATCACCCCGCCGATCGGCAGGACCGCCAGCGTCGGCCATCCGGTCAGCTGGAGAATAGCGACCAGCACCACGCCCATCGGCGCGCCGAAGTAGAGGCCGAAGTTCTGCATGAACCGCAATTCCTTGGCACCCAGCACCTGGAACAATTGATTGAGCAACTGGGGGCGGGATTGGAAATAACGGATCACCATCTGCTTGACATCGAGTAACTGGTCGATGTTCGCGCCGAGTTCGGTGGTGAGTTCACGCAGGATATCGGGTAGCTGCTGGCGAACCCGTTCGTGGACCAGTTCGCGGACCTGTGTGGGCAGGTTGTACCAGAGCTGCGGATGTTCGCGGCGCAGAATTGTCTCGACGATATCGCGGATCTGTGTCTCCGCGGTCACCGCGAGGTGTTCGGCGAGCGCGTCCGGCTCCAGTTCGCGGTAGAAATCGGAGACACTGCCGAGCTTCGAAAGCCCTTTGTCCACTGCGATACTGGCCATCTTGTCGGCCCGCGAGGGCACGATGCCCTGCCAGCCGAATCGGCCGTCGTGACTGAGCAGCGGCAGGATCTGGATCCGCTTGGGCAGATACGGGTACAGATACTGCAGGCCGGGTACCCGGACACCGTGAAATCCGATCGGCCGGAACAGCATCAGCACGCCGGTCCAGTTGGTGATGTAGCCGATGACTCCGGTGAACAGAGGAATGGTCAGCAATTCCAGGAGGATCGTCGGGTGCACCCCGAACACACTCTCCAACACGACACACCCTCCTGCTCCGGTGATCGCAGCCTCACCGGGACCTCAAATTAGCACCACTGCCCGAAGACGTCCGCGTTGCGGCGGCCGTCCCACCGGCAAAAAGTTCGAGTCCGGCACATCAGGCGTACCTCCGCATTCGCTCCGGCCGTGTGCGGGCGATCGGTGGGCTTCGCCCAGCTGCGCCTACTAGTGTCTCAGACGTAGGCCGGATTCATGGTCCGGCGACGGGTGATCGCGGTGAATGGGCAATAATCGGTGAGCGGATTCGTTCATCTGGCGATATCGGAGTAGACGTGGCAGACGACAGGACCGGACAGGAGATCCCCCGGACCGGTTCCCGAGCCGTGCAGCGCAGCGCGTCCCCGGGTGCCGTGCGGGCGTCGAGCTCCGGAACCGCACGCGGGCTCTCGCCGAACAGCGCGCGCATTTCCGGATCCGACGTCGTGCCCAGGCCGCCGTCGAGTGTGGAGCGCAGCTCCGATGTCGAGCAGCGGCAGATCAGCAACGAGGCCCGGCTCATCCGCGGTGTGTTCCGGGCCGCGGGCCTGGCCGCGGGCAGCGTGGTCCGCGGGGGTCAGTGGGCGGTGGAGACTTCCTACGAGGTGACCCGGGAGATCACCCAGGCGGCGCTGGACGGCGAATCCTCGGCCGAGATCGCCGAACGGACCGGCAACGCGCTGCGTTCCATCGCGCGTAGTGCGCTGGGGGTGACCGAGGGGTCGGTACGCGAGATCGTCAGCTATGTCCCGACCGGGCAGACTCCCGCCCAGCAGACCGTCGCCGTCGGTTCCTATCTGCGCTCGGCCAGTGTTGCTGAACTGCGTAAACGCGGCGATGCGTTGCTGGCCCGCTCGGCCGATGTGTACTTCACCGAAGAGGTGCATCCGGCCTATGACCGGATCCTGGACGAACTGGCCCCCGACGAGGCCCGCATTCTGCGATATATGGCCCTCAACGGGCCGCAGCCGACGGTCGATGTACGCACCAACCGGCCCCTGGGGATCGGGTCGGAGCTGATCGCCGGTGGCCTGACCTCCGTCCCGGAGCAGGCCGGAGTGCGCTACATGGACCGCGCGCGCTCGTACCTGATCAATCTGGGCCGGCTGGGCCTGACCGATAATTCCGACGATCCGGTGGTGTTGAGCCGCTATATGGTGCTGGAGGTCCAGCCGATCGTGGAGGCCGCCCTGAAAAAGGCGGGCCGGGCACCGAAAATCGTCCGCAAAAGCCTGCGGCTGACCGAGTTCGGCGAGGATTTCTGCCGTACCTGCTTCACCATCGGCAACGGCGATCGCCTCTGATATCGGCTGCCGGAAACGGCGTTCGAACCCATCTACCTGGTGCTCTTCGGAACCGACCGGCCGGGACACTGTGAGCCGTGATGCCGCCGACGCAGGATAGCAATCCGATACAGATCTGAATTACCTCCCAATTTGTCCATTTCAGGTGGGATGGTGGAGTTATGGACCAGGGCGAGGAGCGCAACGATCCCGGGCCGCGCCCGGGTGGATTTCCGCGGCGGCCGGGCCAGAGCAGTGAAACCATGGCCTTCTCCGGCGCCGCACTCGCGGCCGCGTTGGGAGCCGGACTCGACGTCTCGCTGCCACCGCGGCTCGAGCCCGAACCGGATGTGCCGATGACGATGGGGCCGATGCGTCCCGGCGAACGATCCGGGGTGAGTTCCGTGGCTGCAGACGACGTGCTCGCGATACATCGCCTCAAATTCCGGTACCTGCGCACATTGGATACCAAACTCTGGGACGATCTCGCGGAGACGATGATCCCGGAGGCCACGGCCACCTATAGCGAATATCTACAGTTCGAATCCCGGGAAGCATTTCTCACATTTCTGCGCAATACTCTCGGACCGCATGTCATCACCGAACACCGCTGCGATCATCCCGAGATCGACGTGGACGGCGACCGGGCGACCGGAATCTGGTATCTCTCCGATACCGCATTGATTCCCGAGAACAATATGTTGCTGCGTGGTTCGGCCTTCTACAACGACGAATATGTGCGGTGCGACGACGGTCATTGGCGGATCGCGCACACCGGATACGAACGCACCTACGAAGTGGTGCTCTCGCTCAGCGACCTGCCCAGCCTGCGGCTGACCGCCAACCGCTGGGGTCTGGTCCAGCAGCCCACCGGGGTGGAAGAAGTCGAACGCACTCCGCGCGATTACCCCGCGCCGAGCACCAGGCCCGAAACCAGCGCCTACGACGCCGATCGTGAGTATCCGGGTCCAGAGGAGCGGGCGGTCGGTTGAGCCGGTTCAGTCGGCGGCGGCGACCAGCGGTTCCAGGGTGAGGTCGGGCATTTCCTTCTGGATGTACTGCAACCGCCATTTATCGCTGAACAACGCCAGGATGGCGCCGTCGGTGCGGGTGAAGACCTCCACGCCGCGCTGACGGTCCAGTTCGGGTGCCGACTCGGCATCGGTGCGCCGCGCGATGGTGTAGGCGAGATGATCGAGCTGGGTCTCGACCCCGAATTCGCCCTGCATCCGGGCGGTCACCACTTCGAACTGCATCGGACCGACGGCCGCGAGCACCGGCGAGGCGTCACCGCGCGAATCGTTGCGCAGCACCTGCACGACACCTTCGGAATCGAGCTGGTCGATGGCCTTGCGGAACTGCTTGTACTTACCCGCGCTCTGCGCCCGCAGTGCCGCGAAATGTTCCGGCGCGAACGAGGGGATCGGCGGGAATTCGACCTTCTTGTCCACGAAAAGGGTGTGGCCGGGGGCCAGGGCGGTCGCGTTCACCAGGCCCACCACATCACCGGGATAGGCGGTGTCCACGGTGGCGCGTTCACGGCCGAACACCGTGAGCGCGTACTTGGTCGCGAACGGGCGGCCCGTCTGCGCGTGGGTCACCACCATGCCGCGTTCGAATTCGCCGGAGACGATCCGCATGAACGCCAGCCGGTCACGATGCGCGGTATCCATTCCGGCCTGCACCTTGAACACGACGGCGCTGAACGGATCCGCGGTCTCGCGCGGGGTGCCGTCGACCGCGGGCCGGGCGCGGGGGGCCGGAGCCAGCGCGACCAGGGTCTCCAGCAACTGCCGCACGCCGAAGTTCAGCATGGCCGAGGCGTAGATCACCGGCGAGGTCTGCCCGGCGAGGAAGAGTTCCTGGTCGTGGTCCTGTCCGGTGGCCGAGAGCAGTTCGCTCTCCTCCGCCGCGGTGCTCCACGGCTCGCCCTCCCTGGCCTCGGCGGCCTCGGGGGTCAGTGATTCTTCCGGCGCGATGGTCGCGCCACCGGCGGTCCGGGTGAAGTGGATGTATTCGGTGGCCGTGCCGTCGGGTCCGCGGCGCAGCAGGCCCCGGAAATCACCGGCGATCCCGACCGGCAGGAACAGGGGTGTGGGGGTGAGCCCGATCCGTTCGTCGATCTCGTCGAGTAGCTCCAGGGGCGCGCGCCCGGGCCGGTCCCATTTGTTGATGACGGTGATCACCGGGATGCCGCGGTGGCGGCACACCTGGAAGAGTTTCAGCGTCTGCGGCTCCAGACCCTTCGCGGCGTCGATCAGCATGACCGCGGCGTCCACCGCCGTCAGCACACGGTAGGTGTCCTCGGAGAAATCGGAGTGGCCCGGCGTATCGACCAGATTGATCACATTGTCGATCTCGGAGCCGGCCGCCCGGTAGTTGAACTGCAGCGCGGTGGAGCTCACCGAGATTCCGCGCGCCTTCTCCATCTCCATCCAGTCCGACACCGTCGACTTCCGGCCCGCTTTGCCGTGGATGGCGCCCGCCTCGGAGATCTTGCGGGCATGCAGCGCGAGCGCTTCGGTCAACGTCGATTTACCCGCGTCGGGATGGGAGATCACGGCGAAGGTGCGACGCCGCGACACCTCGGC
>JABFXT010000269.1 GCA_013361595.1 Nocardia sp.
TGGTCGCGATGTTGTGGCTGTTCGCCATCGTCGCGGCGCTGTACTGGGTGGTGCGGATCGCCTTCGAACTCGTGCTGGGCCGGGCCGCGCTGCGCGAAGCGCGGTGGCGAACCGCCATGGTGGCGTGGACCGCGGCCGGCCTGTGGTTCGAACCGGTCCGCACGACCATCGACTACGGGCAGGTCAACATCTTCCTGATGCTCGGGGTGATGATCGCGATCCGCAGCTCCCGGTGGTGGCTGTCGGGGACTCTGGTGGGCGCGGTCGCGGGTATCAAACTGACGCCGGCGATCAGCGGCCTGTACTTCGTGGCGCGGCGGCGCTGGGCCGCCGCCGTCTGGTCGGCGGTGGTGTTCGGGCTGACGGTCGCGGCGAGTTTCCTCATCAATCCGGAGGAGACCCGGCGTTACTTCGGTACCTTGCTCGGCGACGCCGACCGGATCGGGCCGGTGGGCTCGGTGTGGAACCAATCGATGCGCGGCGCGCTGAGCCGACTGCTGGGCAGCGATGTGGGCACCGGGCCGTGGTGGATCGCGGGCGTTCTCGTGACGGCGACGCTGGGCTGGTTCGCCTGGCGGGCGTTGCGCCGCGACGATCTGCTGGGCACGGTGCTGATCGTGCAGTTCTTCGGGCTGCTGGTCTCGCCCATCTCCTGGTCCCATCACTGGGGCTGGCTGCTGCCGACCGTCCTGTGGTTGCTCTACGGGCCGTACCGGGAGGTGGCCGGCGCGCGGATCCTGGCCGGATACTGGTTGATCACAACCCTGATCGGCGCGCCCTGGGTGCTGTCGTTCCTGCAGGATTCGATCTGGACCATCTCCCGCTGGGGGGTGTGGTCCTGGCTCGGCACGGTGTACGTGATCGGTGCGCTGGCCTTCTACGGCTGGATCATCCGGGCCGGGCGGACCGTCGTCCGGCCCGCTACGACGCCAGCCGATCTATCTCCCGGGCCAGCGCCACGTCCTGTGCCGTGAGGCCGCCCGCGGAATGCGTGGACAGGGTGAAGGTGACCTTGCGCCACCGGATATCGATATCGGGATGGTGATTCGCCGATTCGGCGATATCGGCGACCTGCCGTACGAGTTCGATTCCGGCGGGGAAGGTGGCGGCCTCGACCGTGCGGGTCAGTGCGTCACCGGACCGGCTCCACTCCGGCAGGGAGTCCAGCGCCGCGGTGATCTCGGTTTCGGAGAGCAGTGATGTGGTCATATCGCCGAGTTACCCCGCGATCGCATTCCTACAACCACCCCACCGAACTGCCCTGCCCGAGGCGGATGCCGGAGCGAAGGCGGAGGTCGCCCCGGAGCGCGAGCGCGGGACCGCCCGGCGTCAAGCGGCACGCGCCTTCTTGAGCCCTTTCTTCAGTTCCTTACCGGAGGCGCCTGTGGCTTCCAGGCGCTTCATCCGCATGATGACCACAGGGCATTTCACGCAGCGCGTCTTCTTTCGACAGCACTTCTTCTTCGGCTTGAGGCTCGAAACCTCGCTGGCCTTGACCTTGCCCATGCGGGTTAGCATACCCTTACCTCTGGGCGCCGCCAGCAGGCCACCGGGTTCCCGGTAGGGTGTAACCGGCCCAGATGCTTGGTGAGTTTCGAATCTCCCTGTCGCAGGGTCCGGCCGCAAGCAACAGTTAACAGCAGGAGGAACCGGCGTGTCGTCTGCACGCGATTTTCGCAACGTCGCCATCGTGGCCCACGTCGACCACGGTAAGACGACGCTCGTCGACGCCATGCTGCGGCAGTCCGGCGCATTCGCCGAGCGGTCCGAACCGGTCGACCGGGTGATGGACTCCGGCGATCTGGAACGCGAGAAGGGCATCACCATTCTCGCCAAGAACACCGCCGTACACCGGCACCATCCCGACGGCAGCGTCACCGTCATCAATGTCATCGACACTCCCGGCCACGCCGATTTCGGCGGTGAGGTCGAACGCGGCCTGTCCATGGTCGACGGTGTGGTGCTGCTGGTCGACGCCTCCGAGGGCCCGCTCCCGCAGACCCGGTTCGTCCTGCGCAAGGCGCTGGCCGCCTGCCTGCCGGTGATCCTGGTCGTCAACAAGACCGACCGTCCCGACGCCCGGATCGCCGAGGTCGTGGAGGAGAGTCACGACCTGCTGCTGGACCTGGCCTCCGATCTCGACGACGACGCCGCCGAGGCCGCCGAGCTCGCCCTCGACCTGCCCGTGCTCTACGCCTCGGGTCGCGCCGGCAAGGCCTCCAAGGAACAGCCGCAGAACGGCGAGGTGCCGAACGCGGAGAACCTGGACGCGCTGTTCGAGGTGCTGCTGGAGAACATCCCCGCCCCCAAGGGCGATCCGGGCGCGCCGCTGCAGGCCCATGTCACCAACCTCGATGCCTCGGCCTTCCTCGGCCGGCTCGCGCTGGTGCGGATCCACAACGGCGAGCTCCGCAAGGGTCAGAACGTGGCCTGGATGCACGCCGACGGTGTGAAGACCGTGAAGATCACCGAGCTGCTGCAGACCGTCGGTGTCGAACGGCAGCCGGGTGAGGTCGCGGTGGCCGGCGATATCGTGGCCGTCGCCGGTATCACCGACATCATGATCGGCGATACCCTCGCCGACCCGGAGGAGCCCGTCGCGCTGCCGCGTATCACGGTGGACGAACCGGCCATCTCGGTGGTCATCGGCACCAACACCTCGCCGCTGGTCGGCCGGGTGCAGGGGCACAAACTCACCGCCCGCATGGTGAAATCGCGACTCGATCAGGAGCTGGTGGGCAATGTCTCACTGCGTGTTCTCGATATCGGCCGCCCGGACGCCTGGGAGGTCCAGGGCCGTGGCGAACTCGCCCTCGCCATCCTCGTCGAGCAGATGCGGCGTGAGGGCTTCGAACTGACCGTCGGCAAACCGCAGGTGGTCACCCGGCAGGTCGACGGCAAGGTGCACGAGCCCTACGAAGAGCTCACCATCGACTGCCCCGACGAGTACCTGGGCGCCATCACCCAGCTCCTGGCCGCCCGCAAGGGCAAGATGGTGCAGATGGCCAACCACGCCGCCGGCTGGGTGCGGATGGAGTTCATCGTGCCCTCCCGCGGGCTGATCGGCTTCCGCACCGATTTCCTCACCGAGACCCGCGGCACCGGTATCGCCAACGCCGTCTCGCACGGTTACGCGCCGTGGGCCGGGGAGATCCGGGCCCGGCACACCGGCTCGCTGGTCTCCGACCGCACCGGCAGTGTGACACCGTTCGCCATGATCCAGCTCGCCGATCGCGGACAGTTCTTCGTGGAGCCGGGTGCGGAGACCTATGAGGGCATGGTCGTCGGGATCAATCCGCGCGCCGAGGATCTCGATATCAATGTGACCAAGGAGAAGAAGCTCACCAATATGCGGTCCTCCACCGCCGATGTGATGGAGACGCTCGCCAAGCCGTTGCAGCTGGACCTGGAAATGGCCATGGAATTCTGCGCCGCCGACGAATGCGTCGAGGTGACGCCGGAGGTGGTGCGAGTGCGCAAAGTCACGCTGGGAGCCAACGAGCGGGCCCGGGAACTGTCGCGTCGCAAGGCGCGCGACCGGGCCGCGCTGTAAGCGGTTTCGCCGCCGGACGGGGCGGCGCGGGTTTGGGTAGAGTGCCGAACGTGATTTCGGGGAGGCGCGCGTCGTGGCGCGGGCTGCTGGTGCTGTTGGCGGTATTGATTCCGGTACTGGCCGGATGCACCGCCGACCCGCCGCCGCCCATCGCCAGTACGGACAGCCCGAAGACCGAACCGGCGCAACCCACCAAGAACACCGTTGTGGTCGCCATCGACGACATCGGTATCGGGTTCAATCCGCATCTGCGGTCCGATCAGTCGCCGGCGACCGCCGCTGTGGCCGCCATGGTGCTGCCGAGCCCGTTCCGGCCGACGCCCGATCCGGCGTTGCCCGGCGGCACCCTGTGGGCACCGGATACCGCGCTGATCGATTCGGCGACGGTGACCTCCCAGGCTCCGTTCACCGTCGCCTACAAGCTGAAGGATCAGGCGAACTGGTCCGACGGCGCACCGATCGCGGCCGAGGATTTCCACTACCTCTGGCAGCAGATGATCACGCAGCCCGGCGTCATCGATCCGGCCGGTTACCGGCTGATCTCCGAGGTGCGCTCCTCGGGCGGCGGCAAAACGGTCTCCGTGGTGTTCGATCAGCCGTATCCGGCGTGGCCGCAGCTGTTCGCGAACCTGCTGCCGTCGCATCTGATGAAGGATTCCCCGGGCGGTTTCCAGCGCACACTGGTCGAGCAGATCCCGGTCTCGGGTGGGAACTTCACCATCGAATCCGCCGACCCCGGCCGCGACGAGATCCTGCTGGAACGCAACGACCGCTTCTGGGGTACCCCGGCCCGGCCCGACCAGATCCTGCTGCGCCGCGGCGGCACCCCCGCCCAGCTGGCGGATTCACTGCGCACCGGTGATACCCAGATGGCACTCGTGCACGGTGGCGTGGCAACCCAGGCGCAGCTCGCGGCCATCCCCTCGGTCCGCACCGCGATCATGCCGCAGTCCCGGCAACTGCGCCTCAGCCTGAACGGGCGTGCCGGAGTCCTCGCCGACCACCGGGTCCGGACCGCGATCCTGGCCCTGCTGGACCCCGCGCTGCTGGCCACGGTCGGCGCGCAGACCGGTAACTGGGTGGAACCGGTACGCGCCCAGGTGCTCTCCCCCTCCGACCCCGGATACGCCCCCACCGAACCGCCGCGCCTCAATGCCGATCAGGCGTTCGGCCTGCTGGCCGAGGCCGGCTTCGGCAGGGCTCCGGAGCCGCCGCCGGTCTCGGCGACCTCCCCGGCTCCGCGCCCCCGCTCGCTGGCTCGGAACGGAGAGCCGCTGGTGCTGCGGATCGGGGCGGTGACCGGCGACGATACCGCGCTCGCGGTGGCCAATACCGCCGCCGATCAGCTGCGTAGCGCCGGGATCGACGCATCGGTGCGCAATCTCGCGGCCGACGAGCTGTACGGCAAGGGCCTGGTCGACAACGAAGTAGATGCCGTCGTCGGCTGGGAAGCGACCGGTGGCGATCCCGCCACCGCGCTCGCCTCCCGCTACGGATGCCGGCCCGCGGCACCGACCACACCCACCACCGGCGGTGCGACGACCGAGGTTCCGGCGGCCGTGGAGGCGGCCCGCCGGGCACCCAGCAATCTGTCCGGTGTCTGCGATCAGGAATTCCAGCCCTCGATCGACGGCGCCGTGCACGGTGTGGAGGTGCCGCGGACCCTGGGCGAGGCCGAGCCCCGGCTGTGGGGCGAGTCCACCGTGCTGCCGATCGTGCAGGACAATGTCGTGGCCGCCGCCGGTCCGTCCGTGGACGGGGCATCGCTGAGCGGTGCCATCCAGGCCGGGATCTTCGGCGACGCCGCGATGTGGCGGCGAGTTCCGTGACCGTATCCGGCGACCGGGGCACGGGCGGCCTGCTGCTGGTCCACGCGCATCCCGACGACGAGACCATCACCACCGGCGGCACCATCGCCCACTACCGGCGTCTCGGCGTCCCGGTGACCGTGGTGACCTGCACCCTCGGCGAAGAAGGCGAAGTACTCGGCGAACAGTGGGCCGGGCTGACCGCCGACCACGCCGACCAGCTGGGCGGGTACCGGATCGGTGAACTCACCCGCGCCCTGGCCGAACTCGGGGCCGGTCCGCCCTATTTCCTGGGTGGAGCCGGCCGCTGGCGCGATTCCGGTATGGCCGGCACCCCGTCGATCGACCATCCGCGGGCGTTCGCCCGTTCCGGCGCGGACGCGGTGCGGGCGCTCACCGAGGTGATCCTCGAACTACGCCCGCGCGTGGTGGTGACCTACGACCGGCGCGGCGGATACGAACACCCGGACCATATCCGCGCCAACCGCGTGACCACCGAGGCCGTCGAAGCTGCGGCCGCGCAGGGCTGGGACACGCCCAAGTTCTATTGGACCGTGACCGACGCGGAGATCCTGAACGATCATCTGCGGGCGCTGGCCCGCCGCACGGTCGACGGCCTGCCCGGCGCGCTGCCGCCCGGGTGGCGGCTGCCCGCGACGGACGAGCTGGCCAGCGTGCCCGGCGATTCGGTCACGACGACGATCGATGTCGCCGATGTGCTCCCGGAGAAGCGTGCGGCCCTGCGTGCGCATGCCACCCAGCTCACGGTCGCGCCGTCCGGCCGGGAGTTCGCGCTGACCAATATGATCGCGCAGCCGGTTCTCCCGGAAGAGCACTACATACTGGTCCGCGGTCGCGCCTGGGCCGGGGGCCCGGACGGCCGGGAGGACGATCTCTTCGCCGGGTCGGCGTAGCCGGACGGCGACGCCGCCCGCATAGACTCGGGATCATGCAGCACTCGGAATCGGACTGCCGGATCGACCCAGGCGCCGCCGCGACCAGGTGGTGGTGCCGGACGACCGGGTCGCGCCGATGACCGCCGCCGTGGACGAGTCTGCGCCCACCCGTTCGCGCTGGGCCGCACTGGCGGCCGGGGCTCTCGGCCCGCTGCTGATCGTCGTCCTGATCGTGGACGCGGTCGTCACGCTGATACTGGAAGTGCTCTATCTGCCGCTCTATATCGGCGGTGTCGCGGTACCGCTGGCCGCGCTGGTCGCCGCGCCGGTGAATGTGGCGCTGGTCTGGGCGGCCGCGACGGTGACGACCCGGTCGACCGTGCTGTTCCTGCCGATCGCCGCCTGGCTGGCCGCCTTCTTGATCGCGGCGAGCCGCGGACCGGGCGGGGACGTGCCGCTGCGCAGCGACCTACCGACGCTGCTGCTTTTCCTGTGCGGAACGGTGGCACCGCTGATCTACATGTACGTGGCCGCCAACCGGTCCAACCGCCCGCTGCGCTGAGCCGTCGTGCGCCGGAGGCGTTCTCACCAGGCGCCGTACTCCGGGACGAGGATGTCGTTCACATCCACCCCGATCCCGTCGACCGTGCGATCGTCGATCTCGAACTGGTGCAGATGCGCGGCCGGATGGACGTATCCCGGCGCGGTCCCCCAGTCGTGCTGCCAGAACCACGCGCCCACACCGGCGGTGCGGGCCAGGTCTATGGTCGGCGCGTTGGCGTACACACCGGTGTTCTCCCGCCCGATCACCGCCTGCCAGCCGAGCAGATAGGGCAGGATCATGGTCGCGAATTCCACCGGGTTCGGATTGTCGTCGATCGACGCGTAGATCGGCCGGTCGTCCGGCCCGCCCGCGGCCCGGTGCAGGGTCAGTCCCCGCTCCGCGTGCCGGCGGCCCGCGTCGTATCCACCCCGCCAGTCGGCGGTCGGTCCCTTCCCGAACTGGTAGCAGGACACGATCCGCAGCCCCGCCGCCCGCAGATCCTCGACCTCGCCCGCCAGCAACGGTTTTCCGGCCATCCATTCCGCTCCCGGCCGGCGATCGGAGACATAGCGGATGACACCGGTGTGCCCCGCCGCCCGGATGGCCGCCGCTGACGGCACACCCCCCGCGTAATCGAGCAGCGTCCCCAGCGAGGCGGCACCGGCACGCGGAGTTCCGAGCGCCGATCCCACAGCACCCGCGGCGACCGCGGCAGCCGTATATCCGAGCAGAGCACGACGAGACAGTGCAGAAACCATCGCGGACTCCTTCGCACCCCGGGTGAACGAAACGGCGTGCCCGGCGCACCTTCCCCTGAGCACACATGCGCCGGAGCCTCGAACGTGCCGCTATTCCACCACACCCACCCCCGAACCACCATCACCGACAACCCGAAAACAACACCGGTTCCGACCCCGAAAACCATCCAGAACAGATCGAGTCCACATGCAGACGAACATCGAATGCCACCGCCCCCCGAGTCGAGTTTTACGAGACACCTCAAAGGGTTGAGGCCCGT
>JABFXT010000032.1 GCA_013361595.1 Nocardia sp.
GCGTCGGCCCCGGGCCCGCGCGTCCGCCGCCGGCTCCCCCTCACGGTGCACCCTCTGCTCGATGTCATCGATTCCCGCGCGCGCCAATGCCTGCGCCAGCTGCCGCGCCCGCGCTTCGGGGTCCCCGGTGTCGGAGGTGGCGACGGCGATATCCTCGTCGCGTTCCACCGGCCGGGGCACCAGTTCCTCCGGCGGGTCGACCGAGAAGCCGGTCTCGTCCACCCACAGCGCGATCATCTTCGGCCCGGGTGATGCTTCGGCGGGTAGGAAATCCTGCTGGATACTGTTGTGCCCGGCGTCCCAGCAGTCGATCCGGATCCTGCCGTTGTCCACGACCGATACCAGTTCGACCATATGCCCGAGTCCGTCGGTGCCCGCGGTCAGCACGAAGATCGACTTGCCGTGGCCGGTGCCCGGCGCCCGGAGCTCCGCCGCGGTGGCCCAGGAGTGCAGCTCGTCGAAGGCCGCTCGCATCGTGGTCACCTGATGCGCTTTGACCGGCCGGCCCGGTCGCTCCACCCGCGCTTCGATATAGCTGGACAGCGTGCCCTCACCCGGAACCGCGGGCTCGATCTCCCCGGCATCACGCCCGGTCCGGGCCGCGTTGGCGGCCAGCGCGGTACGCCCGCATTGATCGTCGAGCCCTTCCAACTCGTGGGGCCGCTGATATCCGGCCATACCCTCCGCGTCGGCGATCGCGGTGACGGCCCGACGCTGTGCGACGTTGCGCACCACCCGAATACCGTCGGTCGTGCCGGCGGGCACCTCGGACAGCTCGACCCCGGTTCCGCTGGCGATCCGGGACGCTTCGGCCGCTCCCGCGAGCAGTCGTCGTTCGAGGTCGCGGATTTCGGCGATCCGGGTGTCGAGCGCCGCAGCGGTGGCGTCCGGCCGCTCAGCTCGGTCGGCGGTGTACTGGGCGAGCTCGTTCCGCGCAGCACGGCACTCGGCGGCCAGCGCATCGAGAGCCGTTACGCGCAGATCCAGCCGGTCGAACCGAACCTGTCGCCGGGCATGGTTTTCCGCCAGCTCGATAAGCTTCCGCAGTCCGGCGGCCGTCCGCGGATCGGTACCGCCCACCGTGGCGAGCCGATCACGCAGCTGTCGCACCGCATCCGGACCGGATACCGGGAAGCCGAGTTCGCGGTTCAGGTCGGTGAACTTCAGCTTGTCCGCCGACCGGTATCGGTTCGCGGTCGCCATAGCGGCTTCGAGGCCGGAGATACCGTCGATCAGCTGTCGCGTCGCATCGGGCTCTACCCGTGACGAGTGGGGTGCCGCCTCGGCCGCCTGGTACTCCAGGCGAAGCTGTTGCAGATTGTGCCCCAGCTCGACTCGCCGGGGGAGCGCCGTCGGCACCGCTTCGGTGCTCTGCCGCTCGACAGGGGGTACGCCGGCGACCTCGGAATCGACGTCGCCGACGTCGGCGTTCTCCCCGGGGCCGGCTGCGCCGTCGTTCGGCGACCGGGGCGGATCGGTCGCGGCCGCACGCTGAGCGAAAGCCGCCGGGTTCGCCTCTCCCGCATCGCGGGCCGCCGCCGCACCGATCATCCCGAACAGGCTCGGGTAGCGCGCCTGCAGTTCGTCGTGGACGCCATGCCGACCTGCCGCCTCGACCAGCTCGGCGACCACCTGTTCGCGCAGCCGCGCGACCGTGGCCCGATCGGTGCCGGACACCGGGTTCAGAAGCGATTCCAGGCTGTCGATGCCGTGCCGTGCCAGCACATCGCGGAGGAGTATTTCCGGCTGGGCCTGCGACTGCTCATCGCTGCGGGAGCCGGACCGGCCACCGTTCCAGGGTGTAGGCGCGGGCGTGGATGCACCGGCCGCCGGCTCCGGCGCGGCCTGCTCCCCACCGAATTCGGCCGGGTTCCCGGCGATCATGCCCCGCGGGTGTGGTGCGCTCTCATGGTCCGGGTCCCGCAGATCACGGGCGGCGATCACTCCGCCGCGGTCGGTGAGAAACGCGGCGAACGCCTGACCCTGTTCGACCATCTCACGCGTGTAGCCGGGCTGCCAATAGTCCTTGTGGTACAGGCGCATTCGTGGGACGTCGCCGGTGGGATCGTCGACCGTTGTGTCGTGGACGTCCAGCTGACCGGCGATCAGCGTGAAAAGATGGCCGTGATCGCCGACCACGACCACGGCGCTGTCGCCGTCCTTACCACTGGCACGCAGTGTCGCGGCGATCTCCGGCAGTGGATCGTCCGGATCATCGGG
>JABFXT010000774.1 GCA_013361595.1 Nocardia sp.
TGGTCTCGTGGACCTGAGGCGCCGGTAAAATGTCAGGCCCCCTAGATGTGAAAAGGCCACGCCGACACCCTTATCCGGTTGTGAATACGGACACAAAGGGCAGCCTCAGCTAATGATTCGCAATCGATATGGTGGCATTGACCTGGGTTTATCGCATGCTGGTCGATTGCGGTCGGATGACAGGCGGGGTACCGCTGTTCCGGACCGATAGATGGTGATCTCCGAAAAAACTTGCCGGACTACTGCTTCACCGGTCCATACCGATTATCCTCATGCGTGAGGGCGGGTCTCCCAGAGATGGGAGACCCGCTCATCGCCACTTTCGAGGGCTTTCGCCCCGGTCTCCGCAGCTGATCGCACCCCTTGGCGCGTATCGCATTCGGCAGAGAGCGCCTGGGCCATATCGCCCACCTGTCGTAGCAGCGCCAGCGCGAACGCGGCCGGAAGCAGGAGCAGCGACACCGGCCACGGAAGTTCCACCCGCTCCGATCCCTCCGACCGGGCCGCGAGATCGGCCACCGTGGCTTCCATTTCGCTGATCTCCACCCGCAGCTCGGCCACCTCGGAGCGCAATCCGCGCATCTGGGACCACAGCTCGCGCAGCAGCTTCTCCTGGTCGGACAGCACGATTTCGGTGTCCACCCGCGTCAGCGCGCCGGTTCGGGCAGGGGCTGGGCTCGCTGTGCCAGCGCGGCAGCCGCATTGGGCCGGGTGGCCGCCGGACCCGGTTCACCCGTGGCGGAGGTGCCACCAGCGGGGCTGTCGTTGTCGGCGGCGTCGACGGTCTTTTTCGCCCGGGGTGTCTCGTCGGGGCGTTCCGGGGCCACCAGGACGGCGGTGATCGGAACAGCCAGCGAGAGCAGGCCGATAACGAACATGGGGAAGGCGTAGCCGAAGAGCTCCATTCCCTGCGCCGGTTCGGCATCGGGATCGAACCGGAACTCGAGGGCGGCGATACCGGTGAAGTAGAAGACGGCCACCCCGGCCCCGAACATCGTGATCGATCCGATCCGCGCCGCCGGGAACCGGAACCGCTGGAACAGGAAGACGCACAGCGACGAAGCGGTCACCGCGACCACGATCGCTATCACGAAGAGCAGCGGGGTCACCGATACCGAACCCTGGATATCGACCGAGGTGAGCTGTAGCCACAACATGATCCCGAAGCCGACGCCGAGCGCGGCGGCCGCGTTCGCCATCCGCTTCACCTGGAACTCGCGTCCGGCCAGCAGCAGTCCGAGGAAAACGGCGGCGACGGCGAACACCAGGGACAGCGTGAGATCGGAGACGTCGTAGCGCAGGATGTGGCCGGGTATGGAGATGCCCAGCAGGGAGACCGTACTGGCCAGCCATACCCCGATCCCACCGATGGAGACGGCGGCGGCGGCGATCCACACCGGCCGGAACCGCACCGAACGACGGCCGTTGACCGCGCAGGCCAGGCCCACGAACATCCCGACCGCCGACACCCCGAAGGTGAGCAGGGTCAGCCAGTAGCCCATGGTGAACAGATCGACGGTCTCGACCGTCTCCGCGGCCAGCACCTCAACCATGCCGGGCGACTCCCTCGTATTCCTGGGCCTTCAGGCGGTTGATCGCGTATTCGGTGACGGCGGCAAGCGACTGCCGCACCTCTTTCGCGTCGCGGGCATCGATATCGACGATCGGGACGCCCTCGCGAACCGACAACGCCTCGCGGAGTTCGGCCATCGCGAAACGCGGTGAGTTCGGGAACCTGTTGACCGCGATCAGGAACGGCAGCTTCCGGGCCTCGAAGAAGTCCACGGCCGCGAAACTGTCCTCCAGCCGGCGGGCATCGACGAGCACCACCGCGCCGATGGCACCGCGGATGAGGTCGTCCCACATGAACCAGAACCGGCGCTGGCCGGGCGTTCCGAAGAGGTACAGGGTCAGGTTGCCGGGCAGGATGATCCGGCCGAAATCCATTGCGACCGTAGTGGTCTGCTTGTCCGGAGTGTCGTCGAGGTTGTCGACGCCGTCGGAGAAGCTGGTGACCATGGCTTCGGTGCGCAGCGGCACGATCTCCGAAACGGCTCCCACGAAAGTGGTCTTACCCGCGCCGAATCCACCGGCGACGACGATCTTGGTCGACGCGACGCGGGTTTCGTTCTCCGGCGCGTCACGACCCTGGGTACTGCTAAAGGGCTCGGAGTCCACGCAATGTCCTCTCCATAAGCGACCGGCGTTCGTCATAACTCGCCTGCTCGGTCAAAGTCGAATGCACTCGCAGGTTGCCGTCCACGACGAGATCGCCGATGACGACGCGGACCATACCGAGCGGACGATCGAGATGTGCGGCGATTTCGGCGACCGACAGCTGATGAGTCCCGAGCCGGAGTATCTCGGCCCGGAGGTCACCGGACGGCCAATCGAATTGTGCATGATAGGAGATGGTTTCGATAACCGCCTCCATCGGGAGATCGACTGCCGGCTCGGTCCGGCCGGCGGTGAGGGCATACGGGCGGACGCGTCCGGCCCGGCGTGGGCTGTTCGGCCGGGGCGGTGCCTCGAACCGATACGCACCGGTGTTGTACTGCGACGAACCGGGTCCGAAGTTCTGCGCGCCCGGGCCGTAGTTCTGTGCGCCGGGGCCGAATCCGGACCCACCGGTGTTGTAATCGGGCATACCTTGGCCGAATTGGGACATGGCGTTCAGACGGTGGATCGTGCAGTCGCGCTGACGACGGAACCGACACGATCGACCAGCAGGGCCATCTCGTAGCCGATCCGGCCGATATCGTGCTGCTTGTTGGCCAGAACCGCGATATGAGAGCCGTTGCCGACACTCATCACGAGTAGGTAGCCGCGCTGCATCTCCACGATCGACTGCATCACCTTGCCGCCGTCGAACAATTGGGCCGCACCCGTGGCAAGGCTGGCGAGACCGGCGGTCACCGCGGCGAGCTGTTCCGCACGATCGGCGGGCAGATGAGGACTCACGGCTTGCAGCAGCCCGTCCGCGGAGACCAGGACGGCATGGGAGACACCCGGAACGTCGCGGGTGAATCTGGCGACCAGCCAGTTCAGGTTCTCGTCCGTGCTGCTCTTCGGGTCGGTCATGCAAGCCCTCCGTCATTGTTCTGCGCGTCGGCCCGCCCACTGCGGACCCCGCTCAGGTGTCTGGTCAGATTGCTCCGGATCTCCGCCGGATCCCGCGGGGCCTCGTCTTCGACGGGGGCCAGCCCGCCGGGTACGAGCTGCGCACCCGGCCTGCGGATAGGGAGCCCGTTCGCGGTCTTGGAATCCGAACTCGGCTTGGCGGCATCCTCCGCTGCCAGCCAGCCGGAATCGGCGGGAGTGGTCCAGTCCTGGCGCGGCTGGTCCTGGGTGGTTGCCGGTTCGACCAGCCATTCCGAAACCATACGCTGGTAGATCGGGGTCGGGATCTCGCCACCCACCGGCTGCAGCCGGGAGGAGGTGGTCGCCGCCGCCGGCTCGTCCCGGCGTGGCGCGGGCCGGCCGAACGGATCGTCGTGGTCCAGGTCCGCGCCCGGGCGCCGGATCGGCAACCCGGACCGGGCCGTATGCGACGGCGGTTCCACGTCGGCGAACGAGCGCTGCTGGGTCGGTGGCGGGAAATCGACCGGCGGCGAGTCGGATCGGGTCTTATGGTTCTCCGACCACAATCCGGTCGGGGAATCCTCGGCCGGAGAGATCTCCGGGACCGGATCGAATGCCGAGAAGGTATCGCGGGTCCCGTTCGGCGTATCCCCGCCCATACCCTGCGGAGCGTGCGTGGTCGGGCGGCGCTGCGGCAGGCCGGTGGACGTGGTGCCGAAGCCGGAGGCCGACGGAGCGGGGGTGAGCGGGCGCACCGCGGGCAGATCGGTTCGCGAGGTCCACGAATCCGACGGCGGTAGCGACGGCAGATCGGGAACCGGCGTCAATTGCCGCGGCGTGGACGGCGGCTGGAGTTGCGGCAACTGCTCGAGATGTGAGGTCTGCTGCAGTCGCGGGGGTGGCGCCATGGACAGATCGGCGGTGAGGATGTTCGGGTTGTCGGACCCGGTGTCGGGTGATACCAGCAGACCCGGCAGGTGCAGGCTGGCGGTGATACCGGGCTGCTGCGCCATCGTCGAGGTACGCCGCAGTCCGACGGTGATCTGATGGCGTTTGGCGAGCCGGCCCACCACGAACAGGCCCATCCGGCGGGCGGTTTCGATATTGATCTCACCACCGGAGGCCAGGCGCGCGTTCGCGGCCTGGAGATCCTCGGTGGCCATACCCAGTCCGCGGTCGGTGATCTCGATGAGGTACCCACCGTCGACCGCGCGGGAGACGGTCACCGCCACCGGTGTGTTGGGCGGGGAGTACCGCAGCGCATTGTCGATGACCTCCGCGAGCAGGTGTTCGATATCGACCGCGGGTTCACCGGCGACCACACCGTCGGGCACATGTCCGATCTCGACGCGCTGATAGTCCTCGACCTGGGAAACCGCACTCCACAGCATATCCGAGAGCGGGACCGCGTCGAGCTGCCCGCGGCGCAGCGGAGTACCGGCGATCACGAGCAGATTGTCACCATTGCGCCGCATACGGGTGGCGAGGTGGTCGAGCCGGAACAGGTTCTGCAACCGTTTCGGGTTGTCCTCGTCGTGCTCGAGTTCCTCGATGATGCCGAGTTGCTGTTCGACGAGCGATTGGCTGCGCCGGGACAGCGTTTCGAACATGTTGCCGATCTGCACGCGCAGACGTGCCTGTTCGGCGGCGAGATTCAGGGCCTGCTGGTGCATTTCGTCGACCGCCCGCGCCAGCTGGCCGATCTCCTCGGTGCCCTGGACACCGACCGGTTCGATCTCCGGGGTCTCGGCACCGCCGCGGACCTGTTCGAGTTCCTCGGGAAGGCGCACATGGGCCACTTCGAGTGCGTCCCGGCGCAATCGGCGCACCGGAACCACCAGGGTCCGGGCGACCGCGAGCGCGAGGGTCAGGCCGCCCAGCAGCGCGGCGATGAGCAGCGCGGTTTCCCGCAGTGCGCTGTTCTGCGCGGAAACCGTCGCATGGTGCAGCGCACCGCTGATGGTGGCCGTCAGCTGGTCGGTGGTGACCTGATACGCCTGGGAACTGGTATCGAGGGATTCGCGGGCGGCCGGATCGGTCATCGCGCCCTGGGTGCCCTGGCTGAAGATCGCCAGCCGGGTCTGCACCGCGTCCAGGAGCGGTCGCATATTGCCGGCCACATCCGGCATGATCTGCCCGTACTGGTAGATCATGGTGAGTTCGGCACCGCCGGAGGTGAGTACCCGGGCCCGCATCGCCGGATTGTCCTCGGCGGTGGGCGAACTGATCACCAGCCGCTGCGCGGTCAGCGACCGGCGCGCGTTCTGGATGGCACTGACCTGCAGGAAATAGCGTTGGATCGAGAGGTCCTCGACAGTGGGCGACTGCGCGAGGGCGTTACCGATCCGCACCGCGATCTCGTCGGCCTGATCGCCGACCATGGCCGGAGAACCGTTGCTGAGGCCGCTGCGCATGGTGCTGCCGAGAGTCAGTGCCGAGGAGAGCTCGCGAGATACCTCCGGCCGGATCCGGTTCGAGTCCAGTGCCCTTTCCAGCGCCTCGTGGGCTGTATCGAACCCGGCGAGGGCCGCGGTGGCCTGCGGCGCCCGGTTGTCGGCCCAGCCGGCGGTCGCGGTGACCGCCAGGTGCTCGGTGGCGGCGTTGTAGCCGACGATGGGCCCGATGATGCGGGACTGTTCGGTCGCGGCGTCGAGTTGTTCCAGGGTGCGCAGCTCGTTGTTGATCCGTAGCACCGCGAAAAGGGTGGCCAGGACGACCGGCAGGACCAGGACGATGCCGACCTTGCGGGTGACCGACCAGTTGGACAGGCTGAATTGCCACGGTCGCGGTGTTTCCATCCGCCTCTGTCGCCTCCGCATCACGATCGACCTCTTTTTGGTGCGTGGCCGTTTCAGTTATGATTCACTGCACACCGAACCAACCGGAGGTCTAGTTTTTACCGATCGAAACATACCGTGCATGTTAGCGGTCGGCAATCGGGGCGTTCAGACGGTTATACCGCGAATAAAGCGGATGGGGAACAGGTTTCGTGGGCTATCACAAGTCGGTAATGGTTCGTCCTGTTATCGGATGAATCCGCTGGTCGGGGTACTTGCCGGAGAGAACGCGCGGGCCGCGTCCGTATTCGGTCGACCGTCCGGTTCCTTCCCGCGGTAGGGAAGTTCCGCTCGTAATTCGAGGCGTCCACGATCCGGCGCCGGGAAAGTCGACGCGGCGAAACCGGTGGTCAGCGGACTCGCGGTGCGGCGGGCCCTCTCAGTAGCCTCTCAGTCGCTGCCGTCAAACTGGTGGTATGCGGATTCTGGTGGTCGACGACGATCGTGCCGTGCGCGAGTCACTGCGCCGGTCGCTGACCTTCAACGGTTACACGGTCGATCTGGCGGTGGACGGTATCGACGCACTGGAAAAGGCCACCGCGGACCGCCCGGATGCGCTGGTACTGGATGTCATGATGCCCAGACTGGACGGACTGGAGGTGTGCAGGCGCCTGCGCAGCACCGGTGACGATCTGCCCATCCTCGTGCTGACCGCACGCGATTCGGTATCCGAACGAGTCGCCGGTCTGGATGCCGGTGCCGACGACTACCTGCCCAAACCGTTCGCGCTGGAAGAACTGCTGGCCCGGCTGCGTGCCCTGCTGCGCCGCCGTGCCCCGGATACCGGCGAGATCTCCGAGGCCATGCTCTTCGGCGATCTCTCGCTGGATCCGGTCACCCGCGAGGTCTCGCGGGGCTCGCGATCCATCTCGCTGACCCGCACCGAGTTCTCCCTGCTCGAAATGCTCATGTCCAATCCGCGCCGAGTGCTCACCCGCGGCCGCATCCTGGAAGAGGTGTGGGGTTACGACTTCCCCACCTCCGGTAACGCATTGGAGGTCTACATCGGCTACCTGCGCCGGAAAACAGAAGCCGACGGCGAACCCCGGCTCATCCATACCGTGCGCGGGGTCGGGTACGTCCTGCGCGAAACGCCTCCGTAAGCCCGGCCATGGCACGTAATTCCCGTTCGGCGGCCGAGAAGCATTCGGTCGCACCGCTCGGCGGGCCCTGGCCGGACGAGCCCGCGCCGATGCGCCCACCGACCCCGCTGACCCGCACCGTCTCGCTGCGGTGGCGGGTCACCCTGCTGGCCGCCTCACTGGTCGCGATCTTCGTGGCGATCACCTCGATCGCCGCCTACGCCATGGTGGCCCGAGCCCTATACGGGCAAGTGGACGCGCAGCTGCGGGCCCGTGCCGCCACCATGATCAGCGGCGATATCGACAGCATGGCGTTCCAGTCGCTGGGTGTGGCGACACTGTTCTCCAACGATATCGGCGTCGCGCTGATCTATCCGCCCGCCGACGCGGAAACCGAGCAGCGGTCGAGTCTGCCCGCCTATATTCCGCCACAGCCGACCACACCGCCGATCGGGACCGAGGAGATCGCGGTGGCGCAGGGCACCCGCGATTCATCGCTGCGCACCTACAACAATCAGCGGGTACTGGCCGAGCGGATGGACTCCGGCGTCACCCTGATCATCTCCCAGCGGCTGCAGCCGACCCGCGAAGTGCTCGACCGGCTGGCCTGGCTGCTGTTCGCGGTCGGTGCCTGCGGCGTCGTCCTCGCCGCCGGGGCCGGGACAACGGTCGGCCGGACCGGTCTGCGCCCGATCGCCCGGCTCACCGCGGCCACCGAACGGATTGCCCGCACCGACGACCTGACTCCCATTCCGGTGACCGGTGACGACGAACTCGCCCGGCTCACCGAATGTTTCAACACGATGCTGCG
>JABFXT010000557.1 GCA_013361595.1 Nocardia sp.
CGGCCCTGGGCGGTCCCGGAATTCGACGAGACCTATTCGATCGGCGGCCTGCCCACCGGCCGTGGCGGCAAGTTCACCGCCAGCGAGATTCCCGAGGCCATGGCCGAGATCAACGAAGGCCGGGTGAAGGCCGCGCAGGCATTGAAGGACCAGCAGCAGGGCTGAGCGGCGGCAGCGGGAAAGGAGAGCGCGGTGTCCGAGGTGGACTCGATCGACCGGCGGTGGCGTTACGACGGCAAACGGGTGGTGGTGACCGGTTGCGCGTCCGGTATCGGCGCCTGCCTGGTCACCCAGCTGCGGGACCTGGGCGGCCGGATCGTCGGTCTCGACCGGCTGCGTCCGGGCACCGAACTCGACGAGTTCTACGAAATGGATCAGGCGGATCCGTGGTCCATCGACCGGGCGGCGCGTCTGGTCGGGACCGAGGTGGATGTGCTCTTCAATATCGCCGGCGTCTCCTCCGGCATCGGCGACCCGCTGCGCGTGGCCACCATCAATTTCCTCGGGATGCGGCATTTCACCGAAGCGCTCGTACCGCATATGGCACCGGGTTCGGCGGTGGTCAGTGTCTCCTCGCTGGCCGCCGCCGGATACCTGGAGAACCGCTGGGCGGTCAACGGGTTCCTGGAGACCACCTCGATGGAGGACGGAATCGCGTGGTGCGCCGCGAATCCGGAGGCCATCGCCGACGGCGGCTACCGGCTGTCCAAAGAGGCGACCATCCTCTACACCGTGCGCCGATCGGTCGAGCTCGCGGGCCGCGGGATCCGGATGAACTGCACCGGGCCCGGCGTCACCGAGACCCCCATCCTGGACCAGCTGCGCTCGGCATACGGCCAGGACTATCTCGACGGGATCCCGAAACCGCTGGGCCGGTCCGCCGATCCCGTCGAACAGGCGTCGGCACTGCTGTTCCTGGGCAGCCGGGCGGCCGGATATATCACCGGCCAGGTGCTGTGGGTCGACGGCGGGAACCTCGCCGCGCGGCTGGCCGGCGAACTGGCCGGACCGCCTCCGGTGCGGCCCACCGGGCCGACCCCACCCGAATCCGCCGGGGTGGTCCCGGGCGAGCCGAAATAGGCAGCTGGAAGGAAAGTACAACGTGGCAACTCTGACCGATTTCTACACACTCGGTGAAACCGTGCGCAACTGGGGTCGTTGGGGCGCCGGCGACGAACTCGGCACGCTGAATTTCATCACCCCCGCCAAGGTCGCGGCCGCCGCCGGACTGGTCCGGCACGGGAAGGTCTTCCCGCTGGGCATCGATTTCAGCTCCAACGGACCGCAGGGCGCGTTCAAGTTCCGGGCCAATCCCACGCATGTGATGACCGTCGACGGCGGCGACGCCGCGACCCTGGTCGAATACGGCCCGAAATGGCTCCAGAACTCGGTGGCCGGTGAACTGGCCGGCTTCTTCGCCGACAATCCCTTCCGGTTCAACGACGATATGCTCATCATGCCGTTGCAGGCCGCCACGCAGTGGGACGCCTTCTCGCACGTCTACTACGACGATAAGCTCTACAACGGGTTCCCGGCGGATTCGGTGACCAGTATGGGCGCTTTCCACTGCGGTATCGAGAAAGTCGACAGCAAGGGCATCACCAGCCGCGGCGTACTGCTGGACCTGGTGAAATACCGCGGCGCGGACGTATTCCTCGAAGTCGGCGAACCGATCACCGGCGACGAACTCGACGAATGCGCGAAACGGCAGGGCGTGACCATCGAATCCGGCGATATCGTGCTGATCCGGACCGGCTGGTGGAACCGCTTCCTCGAGGCGCGCAACGGTGCCGAACCGTACTCCGGTCTCGACTGGACCTGCGCGAAATGGCTGCACGAGCACGAGATCGCCGCCGTGGCCGCGGACAACCTCATGGTGGAGAACCCGGTGTCCGGTGTCGACGGCACCTTCCTGCCGCTGCATATGCTCTGCCTCCGCGATATGGGGCTGATGCTCGGCGAATACTGGGATTTCACGGCCCTGGCCGCCGATTGCGCCGCCGACGGAGTCTACGAATTCCAGCTGATCGCCCCGCCGCTGCGCGTGGTGGGTGCGGTGGGATCACCGATCAACCCGATCGCCATCAAATAGGAGACCGGTCATGACCTTGGGAAGCACAATGGTGGAGCACACCGCATCCGGCGCGGATATTCAGCCGTTCGTCGTCGGCCTCGGCGGGACGTTGCGGGCGAACTCCTCGACCGAACGGGCGTTACGCCACTGCCTGGACGAGGTCGAGAAACGCGGTGGCCGCACGGCCCTGTTCAGCGGCCCGGATATCGACCTGCCGATGTACAACCCGCACGATCCGGCCCGCACCCCGCAGGCCGTCGCGCTGGTGGCGGCGCTGCGCGCCGCCGACGCGGTGATCGTCGGATCGCCCGGGTATCACGGCGCGATCTCCGGGCTGGTGAAGAACGCCCTCGACTATGTCGAGGATATGCGCGCCGATCCCACGGTTTACCTGGACAACAAGCCGTGGGGCTGCATCACCTGTGCCTACGGCTGGCAGGCCGCCGTCGGCACGCTCGGTCAGTTGCGGGGGATCGGGCACGCGCTGCGCGCCTGGCCCACTCCGATCGGGGTCGCGATCAATTCCGCGGACAAGATCTGGGACGAGGCCGGCGCGCTGACCGACCCCGGGGTCCAGGGACAGCTCGAGCTGCTGGCCGCGCAGGTGCTCACCACCGCCAAAACGATCGGCGGCACAGCCCGTGAGTGATTACGCGCACCGCACGCTCGTGGTCGACGGGCTACCTACGCATTTCCTGGAGGCGGGCGCCGGTGAATCCGTCGTCCTGCTGCACGGCGGGGAATTCGGGGCGAGTGCCGAAATCGGCTGGGAACATACCATCGGCGCGCTCGCGCAGCGTTATCACGTGATCGCCCCGGATATGCTCGGCTTCGGCGAATCGGCGAAAGCCATCGATTTCACCGACGGTCGCGGAATGCGCATCCGGCATATCGCGCGGCTCTGCGCGCTGCTCGGAATCGAATCCGCTTATTTCGTGGGTAATTCCATGGGCGCGGTGAATCTGCTGGCCGATACCACCGCAGAGCGTCCGGTCCTACCGGTCCGGGCCATGGTCACCATTTGCGGCGGCGGGCAGATCCGGGCCGGCGAGCATATGCAGGCCCTCTACGATTTCGACGCCACCCTGCCCGCCATGCGCAAGATCGTCACCGCGCTCTTCGCCTCCGCCGCGTATCCGGCCGACGAGGACTATGTCCGGCGGCGGTTCGAATCGGCGACGGCCCCGGGGGCCTGGGAGGCGATCGCGGCCGCCCGGTTCCGGCGGCCCGGTGCCCCGCCCCCATCCGGCCCGGGGGACCGGCCGTTCGAGCGGATCCGGGTTCCGGTCCTGGTAGTCGAGGGCGGCGCCGACAAACTCCTGCCGCCGGGCTGGGCCGCCGAAATCGCGGCCCGGATCCCGGACGCCCGCTCGGCGGTCGTCGACAATGCCGGGCACTGTCCGCAACTGGAACGCCCCGACGCGGTCAACGCCCTGCTCCTGGACTTCCTGGACCGGCAGTCCCGACCCGTGCCCGACCCGGAGTACGCCCGCAGCGGATGAACCGTCGAGTCCCGCGGTGCGGGCGCGGGACCGGATACGGGCTACGAAATGTCGTTACGAAAGGAAACAGAGCGCATGGGCAACGAGTTGGCGGACAAGGTCGCGGTGGTGACCGGTGGCGCGACCGGCCTGGGCACCGCGATGGTCGAGCGGTTCGTTGCCGAGGGGGCGCGGGTGGTCGTCGGAGATATCGACGTCGAGCGCGGCACCGCGGTGGCCCAGCGCTGTGGCGCTCTCTTCCAGCGCACCGATGTCGGGGAGCCGGACCAGATCGCCGCTCTCGTCGACCTCGCGGTCCAGCGGTTCGGCGGCCTGCACATCATGTGCAACAACGCCGGGATCTCCGGGACGATGCACAAGAGCATCCTGTCCGACGATTTCGCCGACTTCCACCGGGTGATGGCGGTCAATGTGCTCGGTGTGATGGCCGGGACCCGGCAGGCCGCGCGGTACCTGTCGGAGCACGGCGGCGGTTCGATCATCAACCTCTCCTCGGTGGGCGGGGTCCAGGCCGGGGGCGGGGTGATGACCTACCGCGCGTCCAAGGCGGCGGTCATCCACTTCACGAAATCGGCGGCAATCGAATTGGCGCAGTACGAGATCCGCGTCAACTGCATCGCCCCCGGCAATATCCCGACCGATCTGCTGGCCAAGGCGTCCACCACCATGTCACCGGAAAAGGCCGAGCGGATGACCCGGGCCATGCGGGAGATGATGAACCAGGACCGGCCGCTACCGCGTGAGGGTACGCCCGAGGATGTCGCCGAAGCGGCCGTCTACTTCGCGGGCGACCGATCCCGCTATCTGACCGGGACGGTGCTGACCGTGGACGGCGGCACCACCGCCGGTAAACCGCTGCGCGCCCGGAGAACCGACGTGGCCGCAAACGGTTCCGCCGCGGCCCCCGCGGGGCAGGCATGAGCCGGCCGCACCCCGAGAATCCCACGCCAGGAGAGAGAACGTCATGAAAGTGACTGTCGAACAAGGGAAATGCATTGCCGCCGGGCATTGCGTGATGGCGGCGGACGCGGTGTTCGATCAACGGGAGGACGACGGCATCGTCGTGCTGCTGGACGAGAACCCGCCGGACGAACTCGCCGCTGAGGTGCGCGAGGCCGCCGCCGTCTGCCCCGCCATGGCCATCCACGTCCACGAGGAGTAGCAGTGTCGAATACTTCCGGGTCCGAGACCCACACCGGAACCGTCCTGAACTATCCGCTGGACCGGGCTCCCGGCTGCCCGTTCGCGCCGCCGCCGGAGGTCCTGGGCCTGGTGACCGACGCCCCGCTGAGCCGGGTCCGGATCTGGGACGGTAGTACGCCGTGGCTGGTCACCGGGTATGCCGAGCTGAAATCGCTCATGTCCGATCCGCGGATCAGCGTCGAGGACCACCATCCCGGCTTCCCGCATTGGAACGAGGGCATGCTCGACCTGGTGAACCACCGGGCCAAATCGGTGTTCAACACCGACGGGGCGGAGCACAGCCGGTTCCGCCGGATGATGACCAAACCCTTCACGGTGAAGCGCGTCGACGCCCTGCGTCCGGCGATCCAGCAGATCACCGACGACCATATCGACGCCGTCCTCGCCGGCCCGCAACCCGCCGACCTGGTCGAGGCGCTGGCGCTGCCGGTGCCGTCGCTGGTGATCAGCGAAATGCTGGGTGTGCCCTACGAGGATCACGAATTCTTCCAGCAGCACGCGACGACCGGCGTCTCCCGCTACGCCACCAAAGAGGAGGCGGCAGACGGCCGGGTCGGGCTGGCGCGCTATCTGATCGAACTGATCAAGTCGAAGATGGAGAATCCGGCCGAGGATATGGTCACCGAACTCGCCGAACGGGTCACCGCCGGTGAGATCTCCATGAAGGAGGCCGCCCAGATCGGGACCGGGGTCCTCATCGCCGGTCACGAGACCAGCGCGAACATGATCTCGCTCGGCACCCTGGCGCTGCTGGAGAACCCCGACCAGCTGGCGTTGCTGCGTGATACCGACGATCCGAAGGTCGTCGCGAACGCGGTCGAGGAACTGCTGCGCTATCTGAGCATCATCCAGAACGGTCAGCGTCGGGTGGCGCTCGACGATATCGAGATCGGCGGGCACACCATCAAGGCCGGCGAGGGCGTGATCATCGACCTCGCCCCGGCCAACTGGGACCCGAACCAGTTCCCCGAGCCCGACAAACTCGACCTGACCCGTCCCGCCCGGCTGCACGTCGGCTTCGGTTTCGGCCCGCATCAGTGTGTCGGTCAGCAGCTGGCCCGGGTGGAACTGCAGATCGTCTTCACCACCCTGCTGCGGCGGATTCCGACGATGCGCCTGGCGATTCCGATCGAAGACGTCGAATTCAAACACGACAAGCTGGCCTACGGCGTGTACCGCCTACCCGTGACGTGGTGACCACGCCGCACGACTCCGGAGAGGAGACCGACCTGTGACGACCAGCGCGCCCAGCGACATCTACTACGACCCCTACGATGTCGAGCTCAACGCCGACCCGTATCCCATGTTCAAGCGGCTCCGCGACGAGCGGCCGCTCTACTACAACGAGACCCACGATTTCTTCGCGATCAGCCGTTTCGCCGATGTGAACGCCGCGCTGATCGACAAGGACACCTTCAGTTCGGCGCGCGGCGCCATCATCGAACTGATCAAGGCGAATATCGAGATCCCGCCGGGGGTGCTGATCTTCGAGGATCCGCCGATCCACACCATGCACCGCAAACTGCTGTCGCGTATGTTCACCCCGCGCAAGATCTCCGCGCTGGAGGAGAAGGTGCGCGAGTTCTGCCGGCGCAGTCTCGATCCGCTCGTCGGTACCGGCCGGATCGATTTCATCGCCGATCTGGGCGCGCAGATGCCCATGCGCACCATCGGCATGCTGCTCGGTATCCCGGAAGAGGACCAGGAAGCGGTCCGGGATTTCGCCAACGACCGGATGCGCACCGAAGAGGGTAAACCGATGGAGGTCTCGACGGAGAGCCTGGCCAGCGGTGAGCTCTTCGAGAAGTACGTCGACTGGCGTGCCGAGAACCCGTCCGACGACATCATCTCCGAACTGCTGAACGTGGAGTTCGAGGACGAGACCGGCACCCTGCGCCATCTCACCCGGGCCGAGATCCTCACCTACATCAATGTGGTGTCCGGCGCCGGTAACGAGACCACCACCCGGCTCATCGGCTGGGCGGGCAAGGTCCTCTCCGAGCACCCCGACCAGCGCCGCGAACTCGTGCGCAACCCGGCGCTGATACCGGCCGCCATCGAGGAACTGCTGCGCTACGAACCACCGGCGCCGCATGTCGCGCGATACGTCACCCGGGATATCGATTTCCACGGTACGACGGTGCCCGAGGGCAGCGCCATGATGATGCTCATCGGCGCCGCCAACCGCGACCACCGGCAATTCGCACCGGACGGTGACGTTTTCGATATCCACCGGGAGAGCAAGCCGCATCTGGCCTTCAGCGTGGGTACCCATTTCTGCATGGGTTCGGCACTGGCGAGGTTGGAGGGCCGGATCGCATTGGAGGAGATCCTGAAGCGTTTCCCGGAGTGGGAGGCCGACGCGACGAACGCCGCACTCTCACCGACCTCCACGGTGCGCGGTTGGGAGTCCATGCCGGCGACCTTCTGATCCGGTAGGCCGGATACCGAGCGATGCGGTGGGGTGCGGCCGCGCATGGGGGTGTATGCGGCGGACGGGACCGGTGGGCGCTCAGGCGGCGGCGTAACCCAGTACGAGGGCGGCGGCGACCGGCACCAGATACAGCAGTGGGTAGGCGATGTGTGCGTAAGCGCGGGCTCGCAGCACCGTGGCCACGGCCCCGAGGAAGTACAGGATCAGGCCGATCGCGGCCGCTGTGCCGAGGGCGGGCACGAACAGCCCGGCGAGCATGCCCAGTGCGCCCGCCGTCTTCACCGTGGCCAGCCCGGGCCACCATGTGCGGGGCACGCCGTAGTCGGCCAGCGGCTTCACCACCCACTCGGCGCGGGTGAAGGTCGAGACGGCGGAGAAGCCGACCCACAGGGCGGCCAGCACGGTGACGACGACGAAGGCGATGTTCATGGGGTGCTCCTCAGCGGAAATTCATTCACTACGTTGTAGTACTAATATGTAGTACTACGATGTAGTAGTGTCAAGTGCATGCCGAAGAAAACGTCGCGTCGCGAATTGCTCGCCGACGCCGCCCTGGCCCTCATCGACCGCGAGGGCCTGAACCAGGTCAC
>JABFXT010000090.1 GCA_013361595.1 Nocardia sp.
ATCGCCGCGGAGATCCTGGACCAGCTCGGCGCCGCGCCGGATCTGGTGGTGGTCCCGGTCGGCGGTGGCGGATGCCTCGCCGGAATCGGCACTTACCTGCGCGAACGCGCACCGCACACCGCGATCCTCGCGGTCGAGCCCGCGGGCGCCGCCTCGATGACCGCGGCACTGGTCGCCGGCCGACCGGTCACCCTGCCCGAGGTCGACCCGTTCGTCGACGGCGCCGCGGTGCGCCGCGTCGGCCAGGTGCCCTACGACGCTGTCGCCGGTTTCGGCGGGCGGGTGATATCGCACGGTTCGCTACCGCTGCTCATCTCGACCGATCTCCCCGGCGACGCCGGGCCCTTCCATCTCCTGCGGGTGGACGAGGGAGCGATCTGCACCGCGATGCTGGAGCTGTACCAGAACGAGGGGATCATCGCCGAACCCGCGGGCGCACTCGCGGTCACCGCACTGCTGGAATCACCGCCCGAACCCGGTTCCACCGTGGTCTGCCTGGTCTCGGGCGGGAACAACGATGTCTCCCGGTACGGCGAGGTCATCGAGCGTTCCCTGGTCCACCAGGGCCGCAAGCACTACTTCCTGGTGGACTTCCCGCAGGAACCCGGCGCGTTACGGCGGTTCCTGGACGAGGTACTGGGCCCCGACGACGACATCACCCTGTTCGAATACGTCAAACGCAACAACCGGGAGACCGGTGCCGCGCTGGTCGGTATCGAACTGGGCGAACGCGCCGGCCTGCAACCGTTGCTGGACCGGATCGCCCACTCGCCCATCCAGTGCGAGCGGCTGGAACCGGGTTCCCCGGCCTACCGCTACCTGACCTGAGTGATCAGGCCGCGGCCTCCCGGGGAGCGCCGCGGCCGATCCGGGACGCCGAACGCGCTCCCGACATGACCAGCGGGAGCAGCCAGGCGAACGCGGGCTGATCCACGGCGAGGGTCTCCATGGCGAGCCGGTTGTGCACGAAACCGAGCGAGATACCGCTGTCGGGATCCGCCCAGCCGAACGAGCCGCCCAAGCCGATATGGCCGAAGCCGCGCGGGGCGCCGACCGTGGGCATCGAGTGGTACCCCAGATGCCACAGCGGGCCCAGGTAGAGGAAGAGTCCGGTGTCGGGCCGGTATCGCTCGATCCGGCGGATGGCCTGCACGGCGGCACCGGACAGGTACCGCCGGCCACCGGCCAGGCCGTTACAGGCGAGTGGTTCGTACACCGCGGCCAGGCCGTCGGCGCTGCACACACCGTTGGCGGCCGGCATCTCACTGTCGAGCAGCGGCGGGTTCGGCCCGGTGAGGATGGCTTCCGCTCCGGGAATGAACAGTGAGCGGCTGCTGACGCCCAGTGCGCCGGGGATGCCCTGCAGCAGGGTGACCAGCCGGGAACCGCGCGGGGTGCCGGCGAAGGAGAATCCCGCGCCGAAGCTTTCCGCCGCCACGGTGACCGAACCCGCCGGCGGGCGGCCCAGGTGCACGCCGTCGGTGCCCAGCGGTACGGCGATTTCGCGCTGGAACAATTCCTTCATACTCATCCCGGTGACCGCCCTGGTCAGGCCGGCCAGCAGCCAGCCGATGGTCATCGCGTGATAGGCCGGCACCCCGAGCAGCCGGTCGGGAGTGGCGGCGGCCAGCCGCTGCGCCATCAGGTCGTGGTCGAGCAGTTCGGCGCCCTGGGCGGCCAGGGCACCGACCCCGGACAGGCCCGCGGAATGGGTGAGAACCTGGCGGACGGTGATCCGATCCTTGTTGTTGCAGCCGAACTCCGGCCAGTATTCGCAGACCGGGGCGTCGTAGTCGATGAGACCGCGATCGGCGAGCCGGTGGACGACCGTGGCGGCGAGGCCCTTGGTCGCCGAGAACACCACCGCGCCGGTATCGCGAGTCCAGGGCCGGTCCGGTGCCGACTCCCCCGTCCAGATGTCGAGAATCGGTTCCCCGTGCCGGTACACCGCCAGCGCCGCGCCTACGCCCTTCCGGCCACCGTAGACCCGGGTGAAAGCGGACGTCAGCCGCCGGAATTCTGCTCCGGCGTTGCCGGAATAAGCGACACTGCCCATCCTTACACAGTAAGGTCATCCGATGCTTCCGGCAATGGCGTCCCGGACGGTGTTGCGCCGGGACGCGGCCACAGCTGCCGAGGTCGGCACGCCGTAACCGGCCGCCGGTCCGGGTACACGCCGGCACCCGAGCGCAATCGTCCCGGACAGCT
>JABFXT010000705.1 GCA_013361595.1 Nocardia sp.
CCCGAGGAGTACTTCCATGCCCGGAATCGAAACCGCCCTGGTGATCGGCGGTGGAATCGCGGGGCCGGTGGCGGCCACCGCGCTGCGCAAAGCGGGAATCGACGCCCGTGTGTACGAGGCCTATCCGAATCCCGCGTACACGATCGGTAGCGGTCTGGCACTGGCCCCGAACGGTGTCGCCGCCCTGGACGTGATCGGCGCAGGGGACGCCGTACGCGATATCGCGGTCCCCGTGCCGCGGATGGCGCTGTCGGTCGGCGGCAAGCTTTTGTCCATGCCCACGGTGGGGGATCAGCCGCCGCTGCAACTGGTCGATCGCGGGGAGCTGCACCGGGTGCTGCACGACCGGGCGTTGGCCGCCGGTGTGCCGGTCGAATTCGGTAAGCGGCTCGAATCCGCCGAGCAGACCTCCGACGGGGTGATCGCGAGGTTCACCGACGGTAGTACCGCCACCGCCGATGTGCTCATCGGCGCGGACGGCATCCGCTCGACGGTGCGGCGGTTGATCGATCCGGCGGCACCGGGCCCGGAATTCACCGGAATGCTCGGTTTCGGCGCCACTGTCGACTGCCCGATCGATATCGAACCGGAGACGATCGTCTTCGCCTATGGGCGGCGGGCCTACTACCTGTACTGGGCGGTCGGTCCGGGCCGGATCGGCTGGGGTGTGAATCTGCCCAGCACGGAGTATCTTTCGCTCACCGAGGCACGCCGGATGCCGGCCGAGCACTGGCTCGAGATCCTGCGCGAGACCTACGGTGACGACATCCCGGGCGGGCAGCTGGCCCGCGCGACCACCGCGGAGCAGCTGGAAACCGTGGGTGCGCTCCACATCATGCCGCCGGTTCCGCATTGGTATCGGGGGCGGATGGTGCTGGTGGGTGATTCGGTGCACGCTCCGTCGAACAGTTCCGGCCAGGGCGCGTCCCTGGCCATCGAGAGCGCGATCGAACTGGCTCGATGCCTGCGGGATATCGCCGACCCGGCCGCCGCGTTCGCGGCCTACGAGGCGCTGCGCCGGGGCCGGGTGGAAGATGTGGCCGCCCGGGCCGCGAAGATCAACCACAGCAAGACCCCGGGACCGGTGGCCCGCAAGATCATGCAGTGGCTGATGCCCGTGCTGGCGCGCACGGTGATGAAACCGGAGAAAACACTGGCCGGTGAACAGCGCTACCGGATCGACTGGGACGCACCGGTGCGCCACGACGTGGCGACGGTGCGGTAGTTACGCGAACGGCCCGCGGGCGCGGATTTCCGCGCCCGCGGGCCGTCTCGTTCAGCATTCGAAGGGGACCGTATTACCGGCGGCGTCGCGCGCGCCGATCCCTTTCGTTATCGCTTCGGCCAGCTCCGCACCGCTCTTCCAGGTGCGCGGCTCGTCGTCGTCCAGATTGCCGATGGTGTACCAGTCCTCGGTCTCCCGATAGCGCACGAGACCGAATCCCTCGGGATCGAGGGTGATGTCGAGATCGCCGGAGATGGTCCCGGCTTCCCGGGTCATCACCGCTGCCGCTTCGGGTAACTCGATGACTTCGGCTATTTGAACTCACCTCGTTTCACGCAGTCGTCCACCGCGGTGCGCAGTGCGGTCAGCTCCTCCTGATCCACGCTCAGGGCGTACTTTAGCTTGACCTGCACATAATGCGAGATATAGCCACACCGGAAACTGCCGGGCGGCAGGTAGTGCGCGGCATCCTGGTCGCCCTTGGACCGGTTGGCCGACGGATCGGAGGCGATGAGGTTGAGCGCGTCGTTGGCGATCCGGCGCCGGGTATCGGTATCGAGATCTTTCGCGCCCGAGCGCCAGGCCTCGGCGAGCGGAACGATGTGCTCGGCGTCGACGCTCTTGGCTTCGACGATGAACTTGTACGGCTTCAGCTTGCCGGTCTTGCTGTCCATGACGCCGTAGGCGTCCTGCCAGCCGCCGCCTTTGCCGATCTTCAGATCGCAGGTCTTGGGATCGAGGGTGACGTCGCCGGTGGCATCGCGCAGCATCATCACCTCGCGGGTGGTGCATTTACTGTATTGGGCGAATTCCGGGCCGAAACCGTGTTCGGGTTCGTTGTTGTCCCAGTGCGGGAACTTCTCCCGGCTGTACCCGGCCATCCCGACCTCGGATTTCACCGGGAGATGGTCGAGGGCGGACTGTATTTCGGCGGCGGTGCCGGCGACGGATTTCGCGGCGCCGGCGGCCGGATCGGTCGCGGT
>JABFXT010000095.1 GCA_013361595.1 Nocardia sp.
TTGCACGGTGCCGTCGTCACCGTCTACGACCCGAAAGCGCTGGAGAACTCCCGTCGCGTATTCCCCACGCTGAATTACGCCACCTCAGTGGTGGAGGCCTGTGAACGCGCCGATGTGGTGCTGGTACTCACCGAGTGGAACGAATTCGTGGAGTTACGGCCGCGGGATCTGGACACCGTGGTGCGAGCCCGCTCGGTGATCGACGGCCGTAATTGTCTCGATCGTGCCGCCTGGCGCTCGGCCGGATGGGTGTACGCGGGGCTGGGCACCCCGTAGAGTCGTGGGGCCGGTCGGCCCACGGCAGCGGTCGCTGCCTCCACACCAACGGGACCGGGCGGTACTGTCGGAAGAGTGGTTCGGGGGATGAGCCGTCACCATCGACCGGGCGACGCTCGCATATCGTGAAGCGGGATGTACGGATGGGCTGCCGATGAGTTCAGTACTGGGAGTGTCGGTGGGGACCGGCGCGATCCGCTTGGCGCGCCCACCTGCGGGCGCGACAGCGGCCGACCCGCAGGAATTCGAACTGCGGACCTTCGTCGTTCCGCCCGAGACGCCGAGCGCCGAGCGGGCCGCGCTCTCGGTCGCCGCCGCCTTGAATTCGGATCCCGGGATCGCCCGGACCGTGCTGGCCTGCCGCGACGAGGTCCAGGCCGAGGCCATGCATGTGGCGATGGCCGAGCACGGTCTCGACGACTACGACATCGTGGCCGATACCGAGGCGACGCTGGAATTCGCCACCGCCTCCGGCGCCTTGGCCGGAATCACCACGCTCGGTATCTACGACCTGGGCGCCTCGGGCCTGTCGGTGACCGTCGTGGACGTCGACTCCGGGCGGGTCGTGCATACCGAACGCACCGGCGATATCAGCGGTGAATACTTCGACTCGCTCATTCGCGAGCAACAGATCAACTCGGGCCGGATCGCCCACCCACCCGACCCGGCCGGTCTGGCCCGGCTGGACGCGCTGTGCCGCGCGGCCAAGGAAAAGCTCTCGGCGACTTCGGCTGTCGCGTTGCCCAGCGATTACGGACCGGTGCTGCTCACCCAGGAGAATTTCACCGCACTGGTCACCTGGGCCGTCGAGGCGTCGGTCCGTTCCACCCGCGAGGTCATCGGCCGTTCCGGACGGGAGGTGCAGGCCGTACTGGCGGTGGGCGGCGGCGTCCGGATCCCGCTGGTCAGCCGCCTGCTGCGGGAGATCCTGGAGGTGCCGGTACTGGTGCCGCCGGAGCCCGAGGCCGCGACCGCGCGCGGGGCCGCGCTGCTGGCACGGCGAGCGCCGGAGTCACGCTCGGTCGTCGTATCGGCGCCGGCGAACGATTCCGCGCAACCGGCCACCGCTCCACCGGGCGGCGACATCTCGCTACCGGAGATCGGGCCCGGCATATTCGGCCCCGAACCCGAGCCCCCGATGCCCGGCGAAGCACTGCTGAAAGCCGTTGCGCCCGGACCTGTTCCGGTCGTTTCCCGGCCGGCCGCACCGATGCCGCAACCGGGTATCTTCGGCCCACCGGCCGGTACCGCCGTGGGCCTTCCGGCCGCTTCCCTTTCGTCGACGGTCCCGGCACGCCCGGCCACCGCGAGTGATCCGGTCGACCCGGTGAGCACCGCCGACAAATATCCGAGTGGTGCCACGCCGGTACCGCAGACCCCGGTTTCGCGTCCGGCACAGTCCGCGGTGCCGCAACTCTCCCCTGAGGAGGATCCGCCGACCGTCGCGCTGCGAATTCCGCAGAAATTGCTGCCCCGGCGCTCGTTCGGCGAGCCCCCACATCGCCGGCACCGTGAGCTCGGCGCCGCGGCGGTCGCGGTGAGTGCGCTGGTGGTGGTGGCCGCGATCGGGATCGGGCTCGGCTACGGCCAGCACATGTTCCGCCAGGAATCGACCACCGTCGAGGGCACTACCGCGCCGCCGACGACATCGGCGACGACTCCCACGGCTCGCCCCGGTATGGCCGGCGTCTCGCTGACGCCTCCGCCGGAGCACGAATCGCTGGCGGAGCCGCCGCCGGTGGCCGCACCTCGGGAGACCGAGGCACCGACTACCACCAGCGGCCCGAACACCATCCAGGTTCCGGGACTACCGCCGATCGTCGTACCCACGATCCCGCCGCTGTTCCCACCACCCCGCTGAACGCACCGGCCGGCTACCCGGCGTCAGCTCTCGCCGTATCCCGGCCCGGGCCTGCGATTCCGCCGGGGC
>JABFXT010000296.1 GCA_013361595.1 Nocardia sp.
ACGGTTAGCTTGCGCTTCTCGAATCGTAAACCTTCCGCCCAGCCCGGGTCGCCCGGGTCCTACTCTGTGTCGTACTAAGGCTCGGCAAACGCTCTTCCAACACGCAGAACAGACGTGATCCGGCATGAGTCGAGCCTTGCGAGACACCTGTTGGGTCGAGGCGCCGGAGGCGGCGCCGAATAACACGAATCACGGTGGGCATGTACCCTTCCCGGCATGCCGGTGAGCCCCGCTGTCCACACCTCCGCCGCGCGTGACCCCCGGATCTCCGTGCGGACCGGCCGGATCGGCCGGCTCCTGGGTGCCGTGCTCGCCTGCACCGCGCTGGCGGTATCCGCGTGCGCGAGTCATCCCGACGATTCGGCCTCGATCATCCGCACCACGACGAATGTCGCCGGTGCGGGCGTGGTCGGTATCGAACGCGACACCACGCAGGCCTGCTCACTGCCCACCGCACCCGATCCGGCGACCGAACCCACCCGCACGGTCCGGCACGCTTCCGGCGAGTCGCAGGTCCCGGCCGATCCGCAGCGGATCGTGGTGCTGGGTACCTCCGCGCTCGACGCGACCTGCGCGGTGGGGTTGTGGGAGCGAGTGGTCGGCGCGACCACGGTGCCGGGTCCGGCGCCGCAGCCCGGCTACCTGGGTTACGGCGTGTTGGAGGTGCCCGGTGTCGGGTTCGCCGCGGACCCGGATCCGGCGCTGATCGCGCAACTGGATCCGGATCTGATCATCGGGGAGGTCCCGGCGGGCCGGGCGAGTTACGACGCGCTGAGCGAGATCGCCCCGACCGTGCTGGTCGGCGACGAGCCCGGCTGGGAGAAGCAGTTCAGCGCTTTCGCCCGCGCCATGGGCCGCGACGGCGCCGGAGAGGCGGTACTGGCCGCCTACCACGCCGACGCCACCGCGACCGGCGATTCCATCAACGCCCGATACGTGCAGGCTTCGATCGTCCGGTTCACGGCCGCGGGCAGCGAGTACCTGGGCTCGGAGACCTTCGCGGCACAGATCCTCGCCGATACCGGCGCCGGACGGCCGACCGCGCAGCGCGAGACCTCCGGTCCGATCGACGAATCCGATCCGGTGGCGGCCGAGGGCGATCTGATCTATGTGATGTTCGCGGGCGCGGACGGGCAGGAGCACGGCGAGTCCGTGATGCGCTCGGAGCCGTGGGAGAAGCTCGGCGCGGTGACCGACAACCGTTCCTTCCTGGTGGACGACGCCCTCTGGCACACCACCGGCCCGACCGCGGCGCGCGCGGTCCTCACCGATATCCGCGAAACGCTCAACGCGTACGTGATGGACTGAGGCCTCTCCCCCGGCCTGCCGGTCCACAGAGGACTCACAGCGCGGCTCCAGGGATACGCCAGACTGCTTTCCTAACGTTGTGGTCACCCCATCGAGAAGAGGTGCGCAACGTGCGGAAACGACCATCGCAACCACGAACGGGACTCGGTCACGAACACGATCTCGGACTGGCCCACGATATGTCGGTGATGCTGTCCCGGCGGCGAGCGCTGTGGATCATGGGCGCGGTGGGTTCGGCCTCGGTGGCCGCGGCCTGCTCGTCCGGTTCCGGCACCACGAGTTCCGCCGCCGACACCACCACGGGCACCACCGCTGTCGCCGCCGCCCCGCAGGAAACGGCCGGCCCCTACCCCGGTGACGGATCGAACGGCCCGAACGTGCTGGTCGAATCCGGTGTGGTGCGCTCCGATATCACCGAGAGCTTCGGGCCGTACTCCGGTACCGCGGAAGGTGTCCCGGTGACCATCCGGCTCACGCTGCAGGATCTCGCGCGCGACGGCGCCGCCGGTGCGGGGATGGCCCTGTATCTGTGGCATTGCGACCGCGACGGCGAATATTCGCTCTACGGCGAGGGCATCACCGAACAGAATTATCTGCGCGGCGTCCAAGTCGCCGACGACGCCGGCCGGGTGAGTTTCACCTCGATCTTCCCGGCCTGCTATTCCGGCCGCTGGCCGCATATCCATTTCGAGGTCTACGACAGTCTCGAAACCGCGGTGGCCGGTGAGAACGCGCGGTTGACCTCGCAGATCGCGCTTCCCCAGGATGTCTGTGAACAGGTTTTCGCCGCGGATTCCGGCTACTCCCGCAGTCGCGCCAACCTCGCCGATGTCACGCTGGCCGGTGACAACGTCTTCGGTGACGGCTGGGATGCCGAACTCGCCACGGTCACCGGTTC
>JABFXT010000817.1 GCA_013361595.1 Nocardia sp.
GAGTTTGCCCTTGACCAGTTTGCCGGTGGGGGTGCGGGGGAGTTCGTCGGCGAAGTCGATAGTGCGCGGCACCTTGTAGTGCGCGATTCTTTCGCGCAGGTAGTCGCGTAGTTCCGCGGCCAGTTCCGGGCCGGGTGTGGCGTCCGGTGCCGGTTGGATCACGGCCTTGACCGATTCCCCCATTTCCTCGTCCGGGATGCCGATCACCGCGACGTCGAAGACCTTCGGGTGCAGGGCGAGGGCGTCCTCGATCTCCTGTGGATAGATGTTCACCCCGCCGGAGATGATCATGAACGCTTTACGGTCGGTGAGGTACAGGAAACCGTCGTCGTCGACGTAGCCGATATCGCCGGTGGTCGTCCAGGTCGGATGGCTCGGGTGGATCGCCTGCCGGGTTTTCGCCGGGTCGTTGTGGTAGGCGAAGGGGAGTTCGTCGCGTTCGAAGTAGATCGTGCCGATTTCGCCGGTCGGCAGTTCCGCGCCGTCTTCTCCGCAGATCCGGATGGAGCCCATACCCGCCGGACCCACCGAGCCGGGTTTGCGCAGCCATTGTTCGCTGTCGATGAAGGTGGCGCCGTTGGCTTCGGTGGAGGCGTAGTACTCGAACAGCACCGGGCCCCACCATTCGATCATCGCCCGTTTCACGTCGACGGCGCAGGGCGCGGCCGCGTGGACCGCGACCTTCAGGCTGGAGATGTCGTATCGGGTGCGGGTGGCCTCGTCCAGTTTCAGCATCCGCACGAACATGGTGGGCACCCATTGGCTGTGGGTGACCCGGTAGCGCTCGATCGCGGCCAGGGCGGCCTCGGCGTCGAACCGCTCCATCACGACCAGGGTGCCGCCGAGGGCTTGGACGACACCGCCGAAGCGCAGCGGTGCGGCGTGGTAGAGCGGGGCGGGGGACAGGTACACCGATTCGGTGTCGAAGCCGTAGAGCGGTCCGAAAACGGCGGTGTACGGGTCGCCGGGTGGATCGTCGACCTGCTGATCCGACAGCGGCTGTTCGATGCCCTTGGGGCGTCCGGTGGTGCCGGAGGAGTAGAGCATATCGGCGCCGCGCGGCTGGTCGGGTAGCGGTTGCGCGGGCTGCGCGGCGAGCGCGTCCTCGTAACATTCGTAGCCCGTGACCGGTCCGCCGAAGGCCAGCCGGATTCCCGCTTCGGGTGTCTGCTCGACGATCGCCTCGGCGGCCTCGCTCAGCCCGGCCGCGACGATCAGCGCCTTCGCGCCGCAGTCGTTCACGATATAGCTGATCTCGGCCGGGGAGAGATGCCGGTTCACCGCCGTGATGTAAAGCCCGGATCGCAGAGCGGCCCAGTACGCCTCGTAGACCTTGGGGTCGTTACCGGAGAGCAACGCGATGTGATCGCCTTTGCGCAGTCCGGCGGCGTGCAGATGCCGCGCGAGCCGGACGGAGTTGTCCTCCAGCTGCCGATAGGTCAGCGTCTCGCCGGTCCCGGCGACGATAATGGCCGGTTTATCGGGGGTTTCATCGACATGCGCGCCGGGATACATAGTGCTCCTTCACGGAAGCGATGCGATCGGAGGCCGACCGCAGAGCCGAGACGGGGCCTGTGTCGCTCGCGCGCCACCGCCCCCGCCGGGCAATCGCCCGGCGATCGCGACGATAGCGGAAAGTGAACAGCAGTTCGACAAATTTGGCTGAAGTGGACTTTGGTTGTCGAGTCGCCGGAGCCGCCCGGCCCCGCAGAGCTCTGCGGGGCCGGGCGTGAAACCGGCGGCGGTCTCGTTCGCGAGTGCCGCGTCGACCGGGCGTTCTGTTCAGTCGAGTGAACCGGCCCGTGAGGTAGTGCTCGTCGATCCAGTTGATGCGCTCGAGCCCCCAGTCTGGAAGACTGGCAAGCTGAGCGTTAATTCACTCCTGCGTTAATTCATTGCGGGCGTCTCGACGCGATTTGGATGGTCGGGGTGTCTCGGTCGGAGGAGCGTGTGGAAGAGTCGCCGTCGAGCACCGTGCGAACAAGCGAGCGAATATTCCTGGTCCAGCCCGGTTGGCGCGGGACAGCGCAGGGCCGACCGCCCCCGGCGGATATGGTCCTCGGCAGCTGGCCGCTCGACGCCCTCGGGAATTCGGGTCCGTTCGAACCCAATCCGTGTTATCTGCCGAGAGATGATTATCTGCCCACCGATCCTGTCGATGCCGTATTGCGGCTCGCCGACGATGGCGGCAAGGTGGGTGGCGA
>JABFXT010000670.1 GCA_013361595.1 Nocardia sp.
ATCCCGTTGAGCAGATAGAGCACCGGAGCCGGTCCGGCCGGATCGGCCGCGGGCATCACCCGTACCGGGATCACCCGGTTCATCGCGGCCGAGTACACCGCGAGTTCGACATCGCGGTCACCGTGCTGTGCGACACCGAGAATTCCGGCTGCCGGAGCCGCGGGTTCGGGCGGATCGGGCCACGGTGGCGCGGCCGTACCCGGCCCGGGCACCCCGGGTGCCAGCGCGAGGACGGCGGCGGTGACGAGCAGTGCCCGGCTCGTTCGGCGTGGCCGGCGAGGGTATGGCATCGCCGGAAGCTAATCCTCGTGGTCTGCGTGGCGCCGCCGAACCGGTGGATCCTGTGAAGCGCGCCAGCGCGGTGTCGTTTTTCCTGCGTCGGATCCCAACCCCCGGCGTCGCTCCGAGCGGCTATGGACAGATGACTGGACAGGTGTAACTATCGGGATGCGGCCGTGCGGGCGCGGCCGCACCGACCGACGAGAGGACTCTGCGCATGAACGACCGGAAACAGGTGGGCGGATACGGCGGTGGCCGGCGATGAGCACCCTGCGTCCGTGTGAGCGCGTCGGTCTCGAATTCATCGACAACGCTCCGCTGAAGTTCAGTAACAGTGTCGATCTCGCGATCACCCCCGCGCAGCTCTTCGAGGTACTGGCCGACGCCGAATCCTGGCCGCATTGGGCGAGCGTGATCACGAAGGTCACCTGGACCAGTCCCGAACCGCGCGGAGTCGGAACCACCCGCGTCGTCGATATGCGCGGCGGTATCGTCGGCGACGAAGAGTTCCTCGCCTGGGAGCCGAACACCCGGATGGCGTTCCGGTTCAACAGCAGTTCCACCAGTGCGCTGGCGGCGTTCGCCGAGGACTACCGGGTGGTGGAGACATCCGAGGGCTGCCGTCTGACGTGGACCCTTGCGCAGAAACTCGCCGGGCCGGCCCGGTTCACCTCGTTCGCGGCGGCTCCGCTGATGAACCTGGCCTTCCGCCGCTTCCTGGCGAACCTGCGCCGCTACACCGACCGCCGCTTCGCGACCACAGGTGCCTGAACGAACGCGTGCCGCGGCCCGTGACGGGCCGCGGCACGCGTTCGGTCGCCCTGCGGGGGTCAGCCCATCAGGAACGAGCCCGCGAGCCAGGCGGCCCGTACCAGCACCAGCCCGACCAATGCGCCCGGGTAGAGCGCGCGGCCACTGCGCGCGGCATTGACGGTGGTGGCGGCACCCACCAGGAATCCGAAGCAGCCGCCGAGGACGATGATCCAATTGCCCGTACTCGGATCGGTAGTGCAATCCGCGCGGCTTTCGCACACCCCGGTGGCCAGCAGGAACCACGGCGAGATCGCGACCGAAACGATCGCCAGCGCCGCGAGCAGGAACCACAACAACCCGGTGATCACCAGGTCGGATTCGCGGGGCGCGGGGACCGGTGCCCCGCGGCCGTACGCATCGTCGGGAATGGGGGAGACCGGATAGTGGGTGGAGGTCTGGTCAGGGAACATATGCCTCGCGATCGCTCGAGCCGAGTGGGGGCCGCCGGATGATACTCAGAACTTTCCCCTGTGCCGCAACTGATCCGGCACCGCGCGCGACACTACACTGCGCACAGTCCCGTGGCATTCGCTGCGGGCAGTGGTGACAACCGCGTGATACGAGCGAAGGAGACGGCGATGCGTGTGCTGTACACGGCCGAGGCACTGGCCACCGGAGACGGCCGGAACGGCCATACCCGTACCACCGACGGCCGGATCGACCTCGAGCTGGCGGTCCCGAAGGAAATGGGCGGCAGTGGTGGCGGCGCCAACCCCGAACAGCTCTTCGCCGCCGGCTACGCGGCGTGCTTCCATTCCGCGCTGCGGCTGGTCGGCTCCCGGGCCGGGGCGAACGTGAACGATTCGGCGGTGGGGGCCAAAGTGGGTATCGGCAGCACTGAGGGCGGCGGTTTCGGGCTGACCGTGGTCCTGGAGGTCACCCTCCCGCATCTGCCGGCCGACGAGGCACAGGACCTGGCGGACAAGGCGCATCAGGTGTGCCCGTACAGCAATGCCACCCGCGGCAATATCGACGTCGAGGTCCGGGTAGCCCAGGACTGACCGGGCACCGGCCGCTACTTCTTCTTTTTCTTCTTCGCGGGGGCGGATTCGCCGCCGGCTGCGGGATCGACCCCGGTGCCGACAGGCGGGAGAGGGCTCGTCGGCGG
>JABFXT010000215.1 GCA_013361595.1 Nocardia sp.
GGCGTCGGTCAGTAGCTGATCTCAGATCCCAGCGGGATAGCGGCCGTTGTGACATACCCGGAGGCCTATGCGCGGGCAAAGCGCCAGCTCAGTGTCCTATGCGATAGCCGGGCCCAGCCCATCCCGGAGGATGACCCGGCCCCGCCCCCACTCGCGGATGGCCCGGCCTCGGGGATCTACCGCCCGGGTGAGGACGCCTGAGCCCAGAACCGCTTCGGGATGCGGCCCGCCTCCCGCGCCCGGTAGCCGGCCCGCACCGCGTCGGCCATGGCGGCCGCCATCAGCGCCGGATGCCTGGCCCGGGTCACCGCGGTGGCCAGCAGGACCGCCGAGCAGCCCAGTTCCATCGCGAGCGCGGCGTCGCTGGCGGTGCCGATACCGGCGTCCAGGATCACCGGCACCTGGGCCCGGCTCACGATCATCTCGATATTGTGCGGATTGCCGATACCCAGACCGGTACCTATGGGGGCGCCCAGCGGCATCACCGCCGCGCAGCCCGCATCCTCGAGCCGCCGGGCCAGCGCCGGGTCGTCGTTGGTGTAGGGAAGCACGGTGAAACCGGCGTCCACCAGCTGCTCGGCGGCGTCGATCAGCTCGATCGGATCGGGCAGCAGGGTCCGGTCGTCGGCGATCACCTCGAGCTTCACCCAGTTGGTTTCCAATGCCTCGGCGGCCAGTTGGGCGGTGAGCACCGCCTCGGCCGCGGTCCGGCAGCCGGCGGTATTGGGCAGCGGAGCGATATCGAGCCGTTTCAGCAGGTCGAGCACACCGGTACCGCCCGCGGCGTCGACCCGGCGCATGGCGACGGTGGTCAGCTCGGTGCCGGAGGCGAGCAGGGCCTCCTCCAGGACCGTCAGGTTCTCCGCGCCGCCGGTGCCCATGATCAGCCGGGAACCGAAGGTGCGGTCGGCGATGCGCAGCGTTTCGTCAGCCACCCTGGACCGCCGTGAGCACATCGATCTCCCAGCCGCGGCCCACCGTTTCGTCCCAGCGCGATCTGGGGAACACGGTGCCGTCGACGGCGAGGGCGACCCCCTGGCACGGGAGTTCCAGGCGTTCCAGCAGTTCGCGCACGGTGAGCGGTTCGGTGAACTCGTGGTCGATGCCGTTCACCGTGACCCCGATCGGCACGGACGACCCGTGCGCCGGTGACCCGTGTGTTGACGACTGTGTCATCGACTACCTCCTGAAGATGTTGCCGTGAACCGGTGCGGATCGGCCGCCGCGGCCGCGGCCAGCGGCTTCCCGCGGAGCTCGGCCAGTACCGCGTCGGCGGTGAGCGCACTGGTCAGCATGCCGTTGCGGCCGTGCCCGGTGGCGGCGATCACGCGGTCGGACAGGCGTCCGACGAGCGGAAGATTGTCGGGGGAGCCGGGGCGCGACCCGGCCTGGGCCTCCGCCAATTCGTACTCGCCGATACCGGGCAGGACGGTTTCGGCATCGCCGATCAGGTCACGGACCCCGGCCACGGTGACCGCCGTATCGAAACCGGCCTCGTACTGAGTGGCGCCGAGCACCAGTCCGTCGGCGCGGGGGACGAAGTACACGGGCCGTCCGTGGACCCGCGCGCGGACCACCCGGCTGGGCGGGGGTTGTGCGCCGGGGCGGTGCCGCAGCCGCAGGATCTCCCCCTTCACCGGCCGGACCGGCAGTCCTGGCCACAGATCGGCCGAGGCCGCGCCCGCGGCCAGCACCACCTGCTGTTGCCCGAGTTCGGCGAGGTCGCCGACCCGCTCCGGGCGCACGGTCACCCCGGTTTCGGCCACCGCCTTGCGCAGGGCGGTGACCAGCAGCCGGTTGTCGACGGCCGGTTCGGCGGGGGCGAGCAGTCCCGCGCGGACCGTGCGGGCCAGCGCCGGTTCCAGTTCGCGGACCCCGGCCCGGTCCAGTATCCGCAGTTCGTGTCCGCGCCCGCCGACCCATTCGGCGACGGTGCGCAGGTCGGTGGCGTCGGCGGTGTCCTGGGCGACCGTGAGGGTCTCGGCGGCGACGAAAACATCCACTCCGGTGACAGCCCGGAGCCGAGCCGCGAAATCCGGCCAGCGGGCGAGTGCGGCGGCACCGAACTCCAGTACCTCGTCCTCGCCGGGCCAGCCCTCCGAGAGGGGAGCCAGCATTCCGCCGGCCACCCAGGAGGCGCCGGTGCCCACGGCCTGATCGAACAGGGTGACCGTCCAGCCCGCCTCGGCGGCC
>JABFXT010000201.1 GCA_013361595.1 Nocardia sp.
GAGACCCGGCGGCTCGCCTCGTCCCAGACCGGGCGCACCCCCAGCAGCGCCAGCACCTCGGCGATATCGTCACCCGAGGTGCGCATGGCCGAGGTACCCCAGACCGAGAGACCCACCGAACGCGGGTATTCGCCGTGATCGGCGCGGTAGCGGTCGAGCAGTGATTCCGCCATGGCCTGGCCGGTCTCCCAGGCCAACCGGGACGGCACGGCCTTCGGGTCGACCGAGTAGAAGTTGCGACCGGTGGGCAGCACATTGATCAGCCCGCGCAGCGGTGAACCGCTGGGTCCGGCGGGGATGAAACCACCGTCGAGGGCGTGCAGCACACGGTCGATCTCGACCCCGGTACCGCGCAGCCGGGGCACCACCTCGGTCGCGGCGAAGCGCAGGACCGCACCGACGGCCGCGCGATCGGCACCGGGGGTATCGAACAGTTCGGCCGCGTGCGCGTCGACGAGCCCGTCCACCGCCGCAGGCGCCCACTCGGCCGCCTGCAAGGCGATGACCAGTTCCCGGGCCCGCGCCTCGACCGTATCGACCCGCTCCCGCGCCTCGTCGCCGGATTCACTGAGTCCCAGCGCTTCCCGCAGGCCCGGCACCGACAGCTCCCCGCCCCACAGCTGCCGCGCCCGCAACATCGCCAGGACCAGGTCCACTTCGCCGTCACCGGCCGGAGCGCGACCGAGGATGTGCAGACCGTCGCGGATCTGCACATCCTTGATCTCGCACAGCCAGCCGTCGACGTGCAGCAGCATATCGTCGAAGGTTTCCTCGTCCGGGCGTTCGGCCAGCCCCAGATCGTGGTCCATTTTCGCGGCCCGCATGAGAGTCCAGATCTGCTGCCGGATCGCGGGGAGCTTGGCCGGGTCCAGCGCGGAGATATTGGCGTGCTCGTCGAGCAACTGTTCGAGCCGGGAGATATCACCGTAGCTCTCGGCGCGCGCCATCGGCGGGATCAGATGGTCCACCAGGGTGGCGTGCGCCCGGCGTTTGGCCTGGGTGCCCTCCCCCGGATCGTTCACCAGGAACGGGTAGATCAACGGCAGATCGCCCAGGGCGGCATCGGTACCGCACGCGGCGGACATGCCCAGGGTCTTACCCGGCAGCCATTCCAGGTTGCCGTGCTTGCCCAGATGCACCATCGCGTCGGCGCCGAAACCGCCCGCCGCCGGATCGGTGGCGAGCCAGCGATAGGCGGCCAGATAGTGGTGGCTGGGCGGGAGATCGGGGTCGTGGTAGATGGCGACCGGGTTCTCTCCGAAACCGCGTGGCGGCTGCACCATCAACACCACATTGCCGAATCGCAGTGCGGCGATCACGATTTCCCCGCGCGGGTCGGCGGACCGGTCGACGTACAGCTCACCCGGTGGCGGCCCCCAGGCCGCGACGACCGCGGTGCGCAGTTCCTCGGGGAGGGTGTCGAACCAGGCGGTGTACACATCGGCGCCGATCCGCACGGGATTGCCCTCGAGCTGTTCGGCGGTGAGCCACTCGGGGTCCTGGCCGCCGGCCGCGATGAGGGCGTGCATCAGCGCGTCGCCGTCCCGCTCCTCCAGACCCGGGACCTCGCCCACGGCGCCGAGATCGTATCCGGCGGTGCGTAGTTCGTGCAGCAGCGCGATGGCGCTGGCCGGGGTATCGAGTCCCACGGCATTGCCGATCCGGGCATGTTTGGTCGGATAGGCCGACAGCATGAGCGCCAGCCGTTTGCGGTCCGCGGGGATATGCCGCAACCGGGCGTGGCGCACCGCGATTCCGGCGACCCGGGCGGCGCGTTCGGGATCGGGGACGTACGTGGACAGCCCGTCGGAGTCGAATTCCTTGAAGGAGAACGGGACTGTGATGAGGCGCCCGTCGAATTCCGGCACCGCGACCTGGGTCGCCACATCCAGCGGGGACAGTCCGTCGTCGTTGGCCTCCCACTGGGCGCGACCGCTGGTCAGGCACAGGCCCTGCAGGATCGGCACATCCAGTTCGGCCAGGGCGCCGATATCCCAGGCCTCGTCGTCGCCGCCCGCCGAGGCGAGTGCCGGTTTGCTGCCACCGGCGGCCAGTACGGTGACCACCAGGGCATCGGCCTGCCGGAGCGTGGCCAGCAGTTCGGGTTCGGCGGTACGCAGCGACGCGCAGTAGACGGGCACCGGTACCGCGCCGGCGTCTTCGATCGCGCCGCACAGCGCGTCGATATAGCCCGTGTTCCCGGCCAGATGCTGAGCCCGGTAGTAGACGACGCCGACGGTCGGTTTCCCGGCCACCGGTGCGGGGTACCGGGCGGCACGTTCGAGCCGGCCCCAGCTGGGCAGCTGCACCGGCGGTTCGAATCCGTGCCCGGTGAGCAGGACCGTATCGGACAGGAAGTTGTGCAGCTGCCGCAGATTCTGCGGGCCGCCGGCCGCCAGATAGTTGTGCGCGTCCGACGCCACCCCCACCGGGACGGTCGAACATTCCATGAGTTCGGCGTCGGGGGCCATCTCACCACCGACCGCCACCACCGGTACACCACTGGCCGCTACCGCGGCCAGACCGTCCTCCCAGGCCCGCTTACCGCCGAGAATTCGCACGATCACCAGGTCGGCGTCCGCGAGCAGACCGGGGAGATCGTCCACCAGCAACCGGGCCGGATTACCCCACCGGTAGTCGGCGCCGCTGGCGCGCGCGCTCAGCAGATCGGTATCGGAGGTGGACAGCAGCAGAATCACAGCGAGGACCTTCCTGGGTGACGCGCCCGTGGGGGGTTGTGTGCTCGCCGGAGAGGGTCTGGCTGTGTCAGTGGCGCGACCGCACCGGAGTTCCACCGGTTTCCTCGTCACCCGTCGAGCCCTCGGATGCTACCGCGACCGGCGGAACCCGCCGTCACCACACCGGCGGGCAGGCCCCGCCGGAGGGCCCCTTGCCGACTCGTTCCGTTCGGGGTTGGCTTCCTGCCATGACAGACGAGTCGGGTACGCAGCTGTTCCACCAGTCCATGCCCTTCACCGAACGCCTCGGTGTGGAGGTCCTCGAACACAGTCCCGAGCTGGTGCGCAGCCGCCTGGCCTGGGACGAGACCCTGTGCACACTGGGCGGTGCGCTGCACGGCGGCGTGCTGATGGCGCTGGCCGATTCGACCGCCGCGGTCTGCGCGTTCCTCAATCTGCCCGAAGGCGCCCAGTCGACCACCACGGTCGAATCGAAGACGAACTTCCTGCGCGCCGTGCGGTCCGGCCATGCCGAGGCATCGTCGCGACCGCTGCACGCCGGCCGTTCGTTCGTCGTGGTCGAGACCGAAGTGCGCGACGATACGGGCAAGCTGGTCGCGAAGGTGACGCAGACCCAGGCGGTGCGCTGAATCCGGCTCGCTCACCGCGCCCGTAAGCTGGTCGGATCATGGCTCGTACCGATCCCGATTCCTGCCCCGGTGTCCTACGCCTGCACGAGGCCGCCGACGGCCCGCTGGCCCGGATCCGGGTGCCGGGGGGAACGCTCGCGCCGGAGCAGTTGCAGACGCTGGCGGCGGCCGCCGGCGAGCTCGGGGACGGGAACATCGAACTGACCTCCCGCGGCAATGTGCAGCTGCGCGGGGTCCGGGACGCGGACGCGCTGGCCGAACGGCTGGCCGCCGCCGGCTTGTTGCCGAGCCGGTCCCATGAGCGGGTCCGCAATATCATCGCCTCGCCCCTGTCCGGGCGGGTGGGTGCGCACCCCGATATCCGGCCGCTGGTCGCCGCTCTCGATGCCGGGCTGCTCGCCTCGCCCCGGCTGGCCGAGCTCTCCGGCCGGGTTCTGTTCACCCTCGACGACGGCCGGGGCGATGTGACCCCGCTGCGCCCGGATATCGGTCTGCACGTTCTCACCGGAGACCGCTGCGCGCTGTTGCTCGCCGGTGCGGACAGCGGGATCCGCATCGCCACCGCCGAAGCGACCGAGGTGCTGCTGGCGGCGGCACACGGATTTGTCGAATTGGCCGAGGGCCGGTGGCGCCTGCACGAGATCGAGAACGGAGCCGCGCGGCTGGCGGCGATTCTCGGCCGCACACCCGGTCCGGATCGGCTGGACATCGCGAACGCGGCCGACCTGCCGATCGGCTGGCTTCCCCAGCGCGACGGCCTGGTCGCGCTCGGCGCCGGAGTCCGGCTGGGGTCGTTACCCGCCCGCACCGCCGAATTCCTGGCCGCTGTCGAGCGGCCCGTACTGCTCACGCCGTGGCGCGGCGTGATCGTCACCGATCTCGAGGAGGGGCCGGCCGAACAGGTCGTGCGGGTGCTGGCGCCGATGGGCCTGATCTTCGACGCCGCGTCGCCGTGGCTGCGCGTCACCGCCTGCGCGGGGTTGCCGGGCTGCGCCAGATCGCATACCGATGTCCGTGCCGACGCGGCGGCCGCCGTCGAATCCGGCCGGACGGATCTCCCCGCTGCCACGGTTCCGGAAGCTCCGGTCCCCGCCGAAGCGATCGCCACGGCGGGGCGGCAGCACTGGTCGGGTTGCGAGCGCCGCTGCGGCCGGCCCGCCGCGGCGGTCACCGAGATCACTGCCGGACCCGAGGGTTACCGGGTGCGGCCCCCGCGCACCTGAGCCGCTGTACCGCGGAGTGCCGGGGGCCACCCGGCGGCCGGTCCTACTGCTGTTGTGACGTCGAGGGTTTTTCGATGGGCCGTGAGCGACGGTCCCCGTCGTCCTGTTTGCCGTGGCTGGCCACCAGGAGCACGACGATCAACAGTCCCATCACGGCTGCGACGGCCAGTGCGGCCGACGGTTTGCGCAGTTGCTCGGTTTCCTCGCGCACCGACATCTCCTCCGGCAACAGGGGTACGGATGCGGCGGCGTGATGCTCGGGTAGCGCTTCGGCTGCCGGGCATCGGTTCGGCCGATCGGAATCATCGGTGGCGAACGACGAACTGCCTTGGCGGGCCTGAACTGTGAGCATGCAGAAATCGTATCGGCGTCCGAACGCTGAACATTCGGAAACTTCCCGGTAATGGGGAATTTACTTCGGATCGATGCTGTAGTGGTCCCCGTCACGTATGCACTGGTCAGCGGCCCGGAGCCGGGAACAGCAGGCCCACAAGGTAAATCGAGCCGATGTGACGTGCGGTACGCTGTTCGGCCCCGCCCCGGCCTGTGTCCAAAGCCATAGATCAGCCGGCGCGGACCCGCCGGACACCCGCATACGCGCGCGGGGCATATCGCAGCCGGTCGGGCAGCAACGGCCAGACCGTACGCACCACCGTCGCGAAGGCCCCGAACAACTTCTGATCGACCGCCGTCCAGCGCAGGCCCAGGATCTCCCGGGCCCGTCCGGGCATGAGCGCGTTCGCGAGCCAGACATTGAACGCCATCACCGGCCGCCAGATCACCGACCACACCGGCTCGGGAATCCCGGGCAGCGCGGGGATGCGGACACTACCGAGGCGGAGCGCGAAATCGGTGGTCGGATTGGCCTCCAGCACTTCGTCGATGGTGCGGTTCCAGTACTCCTCGAACTCCGCGTAGTTCGCGACGAGCACTCGATCGGACAGTCCGTACATCCGCCACCAGGTGACACCCTCGGCGATCAACTGATCTTTTTCGGACCCGGTGAGCGGGGTGCCGAAATGTTCGTTGAGCGCGATGGTGAGTTCGACGAAGGTCGCGTGGGTCCACCAGTACACATCGGGATTCAGCGCGTGGTACCGCTCACCGCGGGAATCCGTGCCCTTCAGGGGACGGTGGTAGTCCCGGACCCGGGCCGCCTGCGCCTCGTTGTCGGCGTCGTAGATCATGCCCTGGATCTGCGGCAGCGACCGGATGAGACGGTCCCACGGATCCTGGAAGAAGTTCGAATGATCCTGCAGGGCGGCCCCCACCGCCGGATGCATATTCTGCAGAATCCCGGTGCGGCCGAGGAACAGCATGTTCCGCAGGTCTCCGGCGTACTCCCAGGTCAGCGACCCGGGCCCGATCGGCGCCCCTGCGGGACGGGCCGCGGCGGCGATATCCGGAGCACTCACGATCTGACCTCCTCGTCGAACGATGCGAAACACTGAGACGGATACTAGATCATCGTCTCAGCCTCTCGCCCAGCAGAGGGTCGCGGGGGCTCGACGGGGGATTCCGGGACACTCGCCGCCATGGTGTCGTATCGTCGTCTGGACTGATGTCCATACACTTGTGCATACAGCCGGGACCGACACCCGCACGGACCCGGAGCCGGTAGGAGAAAGCAGGTTCGACCGATGAAGACCAAAGGCGCTCTCATCTGGGAATTCGACCAGCCGTGGCAGATCGAGGAGATCGAGATCGGCGACCCTCGTAAGCATGAGGTGAAGGTCCAGCTGGAAGCGGCCGGGATGTGCCATTCCGACCACCACCTGGTCACCGGCGGAATCCCGATGATGGGGTTCCCGGTACTCGGCGGCCACGAAGGCGCCGGCATCGTGACCGAGGTCGGCGACGGCGTGGAAGACCTCGCGGTCGGCGACCACGTCGTCCTGTCGTTCATCCCGTCCTGCGGTAAATGCAAATCCTGTCAGGCGGGCCTGCGCAACCTCTGCGACCTCGGCGCGCTCCTGCTGGCGGGCACCTCGGTCACCGACGGATCGTTCCGGATCCAGGCCCGCGGCCGGGACGTCTACCCGATGGCCCTGCTGGGCACCTTCTCGCCGTACATGGTGGTGCACGAGAGCTCGGTGGTGAAGATCGACCCGTCGATCCCGTTCGAGGTGGCCTGCCTGGTCGGCTGTGGTGTCACCACCGGCTACGGGTCGGCCGTACGCACCGCGGATATCCGGCCGGGCGAGGATGTCGCCGTCATCGGCCTGGGCGGGGTCGGCATCTCCGCGTTGCAGGGGGCCGTCCACGCGGGCGCCCGCTACATCTTCGCGGTCGACCCCGTGCCGTGGAAACGTGAGCAGGCCCTGAAATTCGGCGCCACCCACGCCTACGCCACCATCGAGGAGGCGACCGCCGGCTGCGCGGAGATCACCTGGGGCGGGATGGCCAAGAAGGTGATCGTGACCGTCGGCGAGGTCCACGGCGAGGACGTCGACAGCTGGATGGGTATCACGGCCAAGGCCGGGACCTGCGTGCTGACCGCCATGGGCAACCTGACCGAGAACAAGACCACCCTGAACCTGGCCATGCTCTCACTGCTGCAGAAGAACCTGCAGGGCACCATCTTCGGAGGCGGGAACCCGCACTACGATATCCCGCACCTGCTGTCGATGTACCAGGTCGGCAAGTTGAATCTCGACGATATGGTCACCCGGCAGTACCGGCTCGAGGACATCAACGACGGGTACCAGGACATGCTCGCCGGCCGCAATATCCGCGGCATCATCCGCTACACCGACGCGGACCGCTGAGGAGAACGGATGAGTTACCGGGTCGTCCAGTGGGCCACCGGATCGGTCGGCCGGGCCGCGCTGGAATGCATCATCGATCACCCCGAACTGGAACTGGTGGGCTGCTGGGTCCATTCACCCGATAAGAGCGGGCGCGATGTGGGCGAGCTTCTCGGCCGGCCGCCGCTCGGGGTGACGACCACCGACAGCCTCGACGCGATCCTCGCGCTCGCCGCCGACGCGGTGGTCTACGCGCCGCTGCTGCCACGCCCGGACGACGTGGCGGCCCTGCTGCGGTCCGGGAAGAATGTGGTGACACCGGTCGGCTGGTTCTACCCCACCGAGGAACAGGCCGAACCGGTCCGGCAGGCCTGCCTCGAGGGCGGGACCACCCTGCACGGCACCGGGATCGACCCCGGCGGAGTCACGGAGGTGTTCCCGC
>JABFXT010000259.1 GCA_013361595.1 Nocardia sp.
GATAGCTCGGAAGCGGAAATCGGCTCGAGCGAAGTGTTCCGGGCCGAGATCACCGAGCGCGGCCGGGCCCGGCTGCAAGCACTCGGCGACCCGTACGAGAACTACGGTGACCCCTGGCACGACGATCCCGCTCTCAACGCCCGGGAGTGGGGATATCCGCCCTTCCACGGAAGCCCGTAACGGAACGCCATCGACAAACCCCGCGGACCGTAGCGGGAAACGGTGGACGCAAGAACGGGCGTCCGGGCCGTGATCAGGATAAGTGCAGCGGCGACGACGCCGGGAATTCCACCCGCAACGAGGTCAACGACCGATGGAACGGCCCGGGCCGCCAGGACGGGGGTTCGGCCAACTGGATTTCGGGAAGAGCGTCGAGCAACTGGTCGATGGCGTCCTGCGCGATCAGGTACGCCATGGACTGGGCGGGACAGGTGCGCGGGCCGGCACCCCAGGCCAGATGGGAGCGGTTGCCGGTGCGATCATCGCTGCGGACCCTCGGATCATTGTTGCAGGCCGCGATACCGACGACGATCGGTTGATGGGCGGGCAGCCAGGCGTCGTCGATCAGGATCGGCTGCCGCGGGTAGGTGAGCAGGTAGTTCGCCAAGGGCGGGTCGTTGAAGAGAACGTGGTCGAGTGCCTCTCGGGTGGACAGGCTGCCACCCAGCACACCGCCGCCCAACCGGTCGTCGGTGAGGATGAACAGCAGCGTGTTGACGACGAAATTCTGCTGGAACTCGATCCCCGCGCCGTACTGGCTGGCCAGTTGGTGGACCATCTCCACATCGTCGAGCTCGGCCGGATGCCGCAGCAGCGCCGAGGTTATGTCGTCACCGGGTTCGGCCCGCTTCAGGGCCACCAGCTCCAGCATCGCCTCGCTGATCATCATATTCCCGTGATCGGCATCGATACCCTCGACGATCGCGGCCATCCCGGCAGCCATCTTCTCCCCCACCTCCGGCGGGCAGCCGAACAGCGCATTGAGCACTCCGAAGATCAGCGGAAAGGTGTACTGGCTGATCAGATCGGCGCTGCCGTCCTCGCAGAAGGAGTTGATCAGCGAGATCGCGATCTCTTCCACGGTGGTGTGCAGCGCGTAGAGGTCGACCTCATCGACACTCTCGGTGGTGGCCCGACGGAAGCGTGCCGCCTCCGCCCCGGCGCTGCGGGTCGCCATCGGACGCCATTCCATCATCGGCCGGACGGGACAGTCGGCGGGCACACTCTCCTGCCAGGTGCGCGGATCGGCCGGGAAATGCTCGGGATCGTTCAGGATCCGCACCGCGGTCCGGTAATCGATAACCAGCGTCGCGGGTACGCCGGGCGCCAGTTCCACCGGCATCAAAGACTGGTATTGCTTCCGCATTTCGCGGTAGTAGCCGTGCGGGTCGGCGGCGAATTCCGGCGCGAACAGCGGCGTTCGTGGATCGTCGGAATCGAACGGGGAGATCGGACGAGCAGGGCAGGACGGGGCAGGCGTTCCAGGTGGGACGTTGCTCAAGAGAAGAACTCCAGACAGCGGTTGCGGACGGCGTACGAGGGACCAGATCTGCGGCGGCGTTCCCGGGCTCGGGTCCAGGCGTCGCGGACCGTGAGGGACGGCTCCCGGACCACGGGAAACCGGACAGATACACTCTGTCCGGTGCTGTCCGTGCCGAAGGTGTACCCACCGCGAGCCGTCGCTCCGGGAGTTCGGCCGGGGCGGTGCGTCGCGCGGCGACAGGCCCCGGGAAGCGACCGACGAGAGGTAGCGCGGTAATGGCCGGATCGGCAGCGCGACCCCGTCGTGGCCGCGGGCGCCCGCCCGGATCGGACGGAGCGCATACACGCGACGTCATCTTGCGGGCGGCGCGTGAACTGTTCAGCGAAGTCGGCTACGACCGTGCGACATTCACCGATATAGCGACCCGGGCCGGGGTGACGCGAACCAATATCAACCATTACTTCCGGAGCAAGGACGAGCTCTACCGCACCTTGTTCGAAGCCGATAAGGACAGTGTGATCACCGCCGGTATCGCCGACGCCGGGGCGGCGGCCGACCTCGCCGACCGGATGGCCGCGTTCTTGCGCATCACCATGCGGGCCGATTCCGAGAACCGCACCTCCGTAAGGTTTCTCGCGGCCTCGCTGTTCGACGCGCTGCGCAATCCGGAGCTCGGCGACTGGGCGGAGGGACAGATCGACAATGTGC
>JABFXT010000297.1 GCA_013361595.1 Nocardia sp.
GAAACAGTTCGTCGACCGGGGGCCGCCGCCTCGTCCGCGGCGTTTCACCGGTCGACGCGGTCCGGAGCGGGAGGAATGCGGCCGGCAGCCACCGGGGGAGCCGAGTCCTACACTCGTCATCGGCGGACGAGCGCGCAATCGACGAGGCGGAGCAGGGCGTGAGTGCAGGAGCTGATCAGCGGATAAGCCTCGACGCCGCCGACCATCCCAGTATCGTCGTCGACCTCGGTACTTCCGCGCGTGTGACCACCCATGTCCATCCGCAGCATCAACTGTCCTGGGTGCCCGACGGGGTGCTCACGGTGCAGGCCGACGGTAGCCGCTGGATTGTGCAGCGTACTCGTAGACTGTGGGTACCCGGTGGCGTCGAGCACGCGGTGACGCCCAGCCCGGCCGGCCGGATGCTGTCGCTGTATTTCGACCCGGCGTTGTGCCCGGTCGGCTGGACCACGCCGCGGGTGGTCGATGCCACCGGATTGACCGGGCCGCTGTTGAAATACCTGTCGGAACTGGGCGAAGACGCCGACGACCGGCGGGCACACGCGTTGACCGTGCTGTGGGATGTATTGAGACCCATGGCCGTGACCACGATTCCGACGACTCTGCCGGTGGATCCGCCCGCGTTGCGGGTCGCATTGGAGATCCGGAGAAACCCCGCGCAAGACAAGGGACTGGACGGCTGGGGACGGTTGGTCGGGGTATCGGCGCGAACGTTGTCGCGACGGTTCCGTGCCGAGACCGGGGTGAGTTTCGAAAGCTGGCGCAACTTCGAACGACTGAATGCCGCGCTGCCCTTACTGGCTGCCGGCGCGACGGTGGCAGCGGCGGCGCGGGCGGCGGGTTACGGAACCGCCAGTGCTTTCATCGCTGCCTTCAAACGGGAGATCGGCACCACTCCCACCGCTTATTTCGGTCGAAGTGATGCCGATCCGGTGCCTACGTCCGGTTGACCCGCAGGGCATCCCGGGCGAACGCGGCCGCCGCGAGTACCGTGGCGACGATTCCCACCGCCGTACCCAAAGTGATCGCGGCATTGAGGCCATCGGTCGCGGCCCGGTCGGCGATCTGGGTGAGAACCGGGGCGAACGGGTGGAATTCGGGGGGCACGGCAGCACCGGCCCCGCCGCCGGCACCGGCCGCGGCGGCTTCGACGAACGCCGCGGTGGTCTCCGGACCGAGGGCGCCCGCGGTGGGTAGCTCGGCCAGTGCGCTGCCGGCGGTATCGCGGGCGGTGCTGCTGAACAGGGCGCCGAGTCCGGCCACCCCCACCGCCATTCCGACCTGGCGGACGGTGGCGAAGGTCGCGCTGGTCATTCCGGCGTCCTCCGTCGGGGCGAAATGCAATGATGCCGCCTGCGCGAGCGCGGTTATCGCACCGAGCCCGAGTCCGCCGACGATGAGGCCGGGAACGAAATGCGTCCATTCGCCGGTGCTCTCGACGCCGCCGAGCAACCACATTCCCAGCGTCACAAGGCCCATGGTGGCCGGCAGCGCGATACCGAGCGGCAGGCGTCGGGCGAGTGCGGCCGTGGTCGGTGCGGCGACGAACGCGGCCACGGTGATCGGCAGCAGTCGCAGGCCCATCTGCAGCGGGGACAGTTCGAAGACGCCGATCAGGAAAACCGCCAGGTAGTTGGAAGCGGCCATGAGGGTGCCCATGTAGGCGAAGGATACGATCGCGGTACCGGCGAACCCCGGTTTGCGTGCGATGGACAGGTCCAGCAGCGGATGCGTGGCCCGCGTCTGCCACCAGGCGAACGCGCTCAGCAGGATCACCGCCGCACCGATGAGGCTCAGCGTCGTCGCCGAGGTCCAGCCCAGCGTATTGCCGCGGGTCAATGCGAACACGCCGGAGGTGAGTCCGCCGACCAGCAGCAGTGAGCCGAGCCAGTCGGTGCGGCGTCCGGCCGCGCGGGGAGATTCGGGCATGCGGACCAGCGCGATCGCGACGACCGCCAGGCCGATGGGTACGTTCACCGTGAAAATGGATCGCCAGCCGAACTGGGTGACCAGTGCTCCGCCGAGCACAGGCCCGGCGACCGACGCAGCCGCCATCACCGCACCGTAGACACCGATCGCCTTGGCGCGGTCGCGTGCGGCCGGGAATGCGACGGCCAGCAGCGGCAGGGCAGTGGCGAACAGCATCGCTGCCCCCAGCCCCTGGACCGCGCGTAGCACGTTCAGCGCAACT
>JABFXT010000284.1 GCA_013361595.1 Nocardia sp.
TCGACGATGTCCTCTGCCCAGCGCAGCTCGCCGGTCGCGACCCAACCCGCTAGCCGGGCCAGCGCGGCGGGGAAATCGGCGTGATGGTCGTAGAAGACGAAACCCTCCATCCGGGCCCGGCGAAAGGCGAGCTGCATGTAGTTGGACGGTCCGTCGCCGTAGCCGGCCGCCGTGTATCCGGAGGAGATGGAACCGCAGAGCGCGATCCTCGCGTGCAGGGCGAGGTGATCGAGCGCGGTCTCCAGCAGGGTGCCGCCGATATTGTCGAAGACCGCGTTCAGGCCGTCGGCGGCGAATGTTCGCAGGGCGGCCGGGACATCGTCGTCGCGATAGTTCACGCAGGCATCGAAACCGGCGGTATCGCGCACCCAGGCGACCTTCGCCGCCGACCCGGCGGTCCCGATCACCCGCGCGCCGAGTAGGCGCGCGATCTGACCGGCCAGCGATCCGACGCTACCGGCCGCGCCGGTGACCAGCACCGAATCGGATTCCGCCACGTCCAGCACCCGGGTGACCCCCAGATAGGCGGTCAGCCCGCTCACGCCGAAAACGGTGAGCATATGGCGCGGATCGATACCCGGCGGTACGGGGTTCACCCCGAACAGACCCGAGCGGCGCGCCACCATGTACTCCTGCCAGCCGAGCTCGCCGTAGACCCACTGGCCCTCCGGTAGTGCCGGGTCGCGGGAGGCGACGACCTGCCCGACCCCGCTGCCGCGCATCACCTCGCCCACACCGACCGGAGTCGTATAGGTCGCCGCGGGGTTCAGCCAGGTCCGCTGGGTGGCGTCGATACCGAGCCAATGGACCCGGACGAGGGCCTCGCCGTTTTCCAATATCGGGAAGGGGCTACGCTTTTCGGCAAAGGTGCCGGTGGTGATCCCGGCGGCCGGTCGTTCGTTCAGGACGATGCGGCGGAAGGTCCGGTCGGTCACAGCGGCCAGTCTTGCGCAGGGACCCGGCCGGTGTCATGTCGATTTCCGCGCCCGCCGGCGCCGTACCGGCTGCCCTTCGGGCAGGCCGGCAGTATTGCGTTCACGATGATCGCAACCCGTGTCACCCGGCGGATCGCGTCGTACCCTCGGATCTCCGGTCCAGGTTCGGGGAGCACACCGTCATGATCAAGTTACTGGTTTTCACCCTTGTGGGTATCGGCGCGCAGATTGTCGACGGCACGCTCGGGATGGCCTTCGGCGTCACCGCGACGACACTGCTCGTCCTCAGCGGTACGGGTGCCGCGCATGCGAGCGCGGCGGTCCACTTCGCCGAGGTCGCCACCACCCTGGCCTCCGGTGCGTCGCACTGGCGGTTCGGCAATATCGACTGGAAGGTCGTGCTGCGACTCGGTGTGCCCGGCGGTATCGGCGCCTTCCTCGGCGCGACCGTATTGTCCCGGATCTCGACCGAAGCGGCCGCGCCCGTCACCGCCGGCATCCTGCTCGCGATCGGTGTCTTCCTGGTCATCCGGTTCTCGTCGCGGCCGCCGGTGGAATTCGCCACTTCGGAGAAGACCGCTCATTCCGCGAAATTCCTGACCCCGCTGGGCCTGTTCGGCGGTTTCATCGACGCCAGTGGTGGCGGCGGCTGGGGGCCGGTCACCACCAGCACCCTGCTCACCACCGGCCGGAGCGCGCCGCGCACGGTGATCGGCTCGGTGAGCGCCTCGGAGTTCATCGTCTCGGCCTCGGCCAGTGTCGGCTTCCTGCTGGGCCTCGGTTCGGATTTCTTCGACAACCTGCTGATCATCGCGGGTCTGGCGCTGGGCGGCGTGATCGCGGCGCCGATCGCCGCGTGGCTGGTCAGCCGGATCACTCCCGGTGTGCTCGGTACCGGAGTCGGTGGGTTGCTGGTGCTCACCAACGCTCGCTCGCTGTTCAAGTACTTCGGTATCGACGGCGCGCCCCGCACGATCGGCTATGTGCTGATCGTCGTGGTCGCGGTCGGCCTCACCGTGCTGGCGTGGCGGAAGTCCCGCGCCGCGGCGGCCGCCGCCGCGGACGCACCCGCCGAGACTGCGGCCGCGGTCGATACCGATACCGCCGCGGTCGATACTGCCGCCGATACCGAAACCGCCGGTAAAGGCTCCGCGGATACGGCGCAGGTGCCGGTCAGATAGTCATGGATCGCCCGGTCGCGCCGCGCACGCGGGGTGACCGGAAGGTGAGGGAACGGCGCCCGGCCGCCCG
>JABFXT010000430.1 GCA_013361595.1 Nocardia sp.
GCTGCCCGGTTCGACGGCCTACGCGCTACTCCTGCCCCGTGCGCGGCTGGAGCGCCGGTCGACCGGCCACGAGGCGCCGACGGTCCTCGATGTGTCGACCGGCCTCGGCCGGGTCCTGCAGAGCATGCTCGTCGCCACCCTCGCCGCACAGTCGGATCTGACGACGGCGGAATTCGACGCCGTCTGTGATCGGGCCGCCGAACTGCTGTGCCTGATCCTTACCGGCGACCTCGGGCCACAGCAGGCCGAACTGACCGAAACCGTCGCGGCCATCAGGGCGTTCGTCCGGGAGAACCTCGGGTCCGGCGATGTCCGGTTGCCCGCGGTCGCCCGTGCGCTGGGCTGGTCGCCCCGGCAGTTGCGTTCGGTACTGCACCGGACCGGAATCACCTATCGCGAGTTGCGGCGCGGCGAAGCATTGCGCATCGCGCGCGATCTGCTGGCCCGCCCGGAGCCGCAGTCCATCGCGGAGATCGCCGCACGGTGCGGGTTCACCGATACCGGGTTCTCGACGGCGTTCAAATCCGAATACGGGGAGACGCCGAGAGATTTCCGGCGGCGCCGGCGCGGCGAAGGCGGCCGGGTCAGAGATCCCGGATGACGCGGCACGGGTTTCCGGCGGCGAAGACGCGCGCCGGGACATCCCGCGTGACCACGCTGCCCGCGCCGATCACCGTGTTCTCGCCGATCGTGACCCCGGCGCACACGATGACCCCGCCGCCCAGCCAGGCATTGTCGCCGATCGTGATCGGCGCGGCGGATTCCCAGCGGGCGCGCCGGAGTTCGTGATCGTCCATGGGATGCAGCGGGGTGAGGATCTGTGCGCGGGGACCGATCGACACATCGTCGCCGATGGTCACGGGTGCGCAATCGAGGATCACCGCGTCGTAGTTCAGGAAGGTGTTGCTGCCGATCGTGGTCGGATAGCCGTAGTCGCAGCGGAACGGCGGCATGATCACGGTGTCCGACCCGCAGGAGCCGAGCAGACGGCCGAGGATCTCCCGGCGTTCGGAATCGGCTTCCGGAGCCGAGTCGTTGTAGCGGGCGATCAGTGTCCGGCAGGCCAGACGTTCCGCGACGAGTTCGGGGTCGTTGTCGCGATAGAGATCGCCGCGCAGCATACGTTCCTTATCGGTCGCCATGGGATCGATCCTGCCGGATGTTCACAGACGTAGGGTGAGGGTGCGGGGTCCGCTCGTCGAGGAGGACGGCAATGACCGATAGCCCACGATCGATCGCCGAGGTCGAATCGGCGCTGCCACCCGGTGCGGACCAGGAACGGTTCGCCGGATACGGAGTGATGGGGCAGCCCTTCACCAGCGGCCACTATCTGGCCTTCCGCCATTTCGGGGCCAGCTCGGTCGGTCCGGGATACGAATCGGTCTGGTACCGGAACCCGGACCGGGAATGGGTCATCTACAGCAGTGTGGCGCCGGAAGCGAGTTGTGCGCGTTATTACGGTTCCGCGCTGGTGGACGCGCGGGTCGCGGATATCGCGGTGACCTGGACGGGGCCCTACGCCCTGACGGTGGAGATACCCGGAAAGCTGGAGTGGGATATCGAGCTGGGGCGGTCGCCGGCCACGACGGCGATGACCGGTCTCGGTAGCGCGCTGCCCACGGCGTTGTGGCGTAATCCCACGGTCCTGTCGGTGATGTCACGGGTCGCGGGCCCGGCACTGGGGGTCGGCCGGGTGCGGTTGCGCGGCACCACCCCGAACGGGCAGTGGTTCCGTACCAATCCGCGGACGCTGTGGACGGTCGACCACACTGCCGCCCGTATCGACGGTGTCGATATCGGCCCGGCCGGGCCGCTCGCCGAGCAGACCGGACTGGGTGATTTCCGGTTGCCGCAACGCGGCGTGTTCGCCGTCGGTGAGGCCTACTTCGAAGCATCCACCGGCTGAAACGACCGCGGGAGCGCACCCGGAGGTCCGCTCCCGCGATCTGCGAGCCGAATGCGTCAGCCGACGGGGGTCGGCTCCGAGGCCGCGGTGGGTTTCGGATCGTCTTCTTTGTTGTTGCGGCGGACGCTGGAGAACACCGCGGCACCGATGAAGGCGATACCGATGAGACCGGTGACGAGCTCGTGGACGTGGATATCGCCGACCGTGATCAGCAGGATCAGGGCCAGTGCGCCGATGGCCCAGTGGGCACCGTGCTCGAGGTACACAGATCGGAAGA
>JABFXT010000842.1 GCA_013361595.1 Nocardia sp.
GGGTTCCGTCCGCATACGGTCCTGGTCGACGCCGCACCGCACGGCGGCGGGCTCGACCTGCTCCTCGGTATCGAGGCCACGCCCGGCTTGCGATGGCCGGATCTGGTCGTGGACGACGGCCGGGTCGCCGCGGCCGAGCTGCACAACGCGCTCCCGGTCGCGGGTGCCGGTCGGTCGGTGCTGTCCTGCGGCCGGGGCACCGGGCGGACCGGCCCCATCGGCGCGGCCGCCGTACACGCCGTGGTCGAGGCTGCCCGGGGCGCAGGCGATCTCGTCGTCTGCGATATCTCCAGTGAGCGTGGCCCGCATACGGACGGGATCCTCGATGCCGCCGATCTCGTGGTGCTCGTCGTGCCCGCCCGGCTGCGCGCGGTAGCGGCCGCCGGGGCGGCCGCGGAATGGATAGTGCGGCGCAACCCGAATCGCGGCCTGGTGGTGCGCGGCCCCGCGCCCGGAAATCTGCGTGGCCGCGATATCGCCGCGGTACTCGACCTCCCGCTGCTGGCGGCGGTCCGGGCGCAACCCGGGCTGGCCGCGCGGCTCGAACGCGGCGGTATGCGGCTGCGGCGCGGTCCACTGCGGGCCGCGTGCGATGCGGTGCTGGCGGTACTGACCCCGCCTGACCAGCGGAGCGCCGGATGAGCACCGCTGCCGAACCGTCCGGCGTGGTCACCACCGAGCTGCTGGAGCGAGTCCGTGAACGACTGGCCGGAGATTCCGCCGAACCCGAGCCTGCTCGCGTCGCGGCGGCCATCCGTGCCGAGGCGGGCGGGATGCTGGGGGATACCGATCTGCTGCGCGCTCTGCGACTGTTACAGACCGAACTCACCGGCGCCGGGGTGCTCGAACCGCTGCTGCACGACCCCGCGGTGGCCGATGTGTTGGTCACCGCTCCCGACGCAGTGTGGATCGATCGAGGCCGGGGTGTCGAGCGCACCGCCACGACCTTTCCGGACGAGGCCGCCGTCCGCCGGCTGGCACAGCGACTCGCGCTGTCGGCGGGCCGCCGCCTCGACGATGCGCAACCCTGGGTAGACGGGCAGCTGTCCGGCCGGGAATTGCTGCTGGGACAGAACTTCGGCGTGCGGTTGCATGCCGTGCTCGCACCGGTGGCGCGGGCCGGAACCTGCCTGTCCCTGCGGATCCTGCGTCCGGCGACCCAGGGCCTGGACGCACTCGTCCGTGCCGGGGCGGTGCCGCCGGACGCGGAAACCCTGCTTCGGCAGATCATCCGCTCCCGGCTCGCGTTTCTGGTGGTCGGCGGAACCGGAGCCGGGAAGACCACATTGCTCTCCGCGCTGCTCGCCGAGGTGGGGCAGGGCGAACGCATCATCTGTGTCGAGGACGCGGCCGAACTCGCGCCGCCACATCCACATGTGGTCCGGTTGGTGGCCCGGCCGCCGAATATCGAAGGGGCGGGGGAGATCACACTGCGCGATCTCGTACGGCAGGCGTTGCGGATGCGGCCGGACCGCCTGGTGGTCGGCGAGGTCCGCGGCGCCGAAGTCGTCGACCTGCTGACCGCGTTGAACACCGGACACGACGGCGGCGCGGGAACCGTCCACGCCAACTCGCCACAAGAGGTCGTGGCTCGGCTCGAGGCGCTCGCGGGCCTCGGCGGAATGGGCCGATCGGCACTGCACAGCCAATTGGCCGCGGCCGTGCAAGTGGTACTGCATGTACGGCGTCGTGCCGACGGGTTCCGCTATCTCGGGGAGATCGGGGTGGTGCAGCGGGATCCGAGCGGTCATGTGGAGATCGGCCCTGCCTGGCGGGTGGCCGGTCCCGCGCCCGCCGCTGCGGCTCTCCGGGCGGTACTCGCGGAACGGGTGGGCTGATGTTCGACGGCGAAGGCCCCGAGGGTCCTGCCGCGGCGGCCCTCGGGCTCATAATCCTGGCGTTGCTGTTCATCCCGGGCTCCCGGGGCAGGCGGCGATTCGGAAATATGTTCGAAACCTCCGCGCCGCAATACCTTCCGATGCGGTGGGTGCTGTTCGCCGCCCTCGGCATCGGGTGCGTCCCGGCGCTGATTCTGGGCAGCGGCAGCCTCATGGCCGCGCTACTCGTCGGGGGCACCGTATCGGTGCGGATGCGCAGATCCCGCCGGGCACGTCTGCATCGCACCGAATGCGCCTACCTGCTCGACGGTCTCGAATCCGTCGTCGCCGAATTGCGGGTCGGTGCGCATCCGAGCGCCGCGGCGGCCGTCGCGGCCCGGGAGACCGGCGGAATCGCTGCGGCAGCGTTCGCGATCGGGTCGGCGCGCAGCCGGTTGGGTGGGTCGGGTGCCGAAGGTCTGCTCTGTCCGGGCACGGTGATCGCCGCCGAGCTCGGTCGCGTCGCGAACGCCTGGCGGGTCGCCGAACGGCACGGCCTCGCGCTCGCCGAACTGCTGTCGGCGGCGCGAGCCGATCTCGGATCGCGGATCAGATTCCGGAGTCGCACCGACGCTTCGCTGGCCGGAGCCCGTGCGACCGCCACGATCCTGGCGGTTCTACCGCTGCTCGGTATCGGGCTCGGGCAGTTGATGGGCGCACATCCCGCCCATGTGCTGTTCGTATCCACGGCCGGGCGTTATCTGTTGCCGCTCGGCACCGGCCTGGCCTGCGCCGGGTTGCTGTGGGCGGATGAGATCACCCGGCGGGTGGTTCCGCAGTGAGTCCATCCGTGTGCCGAGTCCTCCCGGCCCCGCTCGCCGGCGACCGGCGGGAGCACCTCCACAGAGTTCCGGAAGAAGGAGCGATGACAGCTCGAGTATGTGTATTCGTCCTGTTCTCGGCCGCCGTTCTGCTGCTGCCGGCCCCGGGTCCGGCGGTGCTGCGCCTGACCGCCGGCGCTGCGCACCGCGACGTACAGACCGGAAAAGTCGATACGACATCCGACCCGATCGCGGTCGCCACACTCTTCGATCTGCTCGGCGCCTGTCTGCGTGCCGGGCTGCCGACGGCTGCGGCGCTCCGCGCGGTCGTCCCGGCTTCGCCCGATTTTTTGGCGAATCGGTTGGTGCGAGTCGCGGATCTACTCGCGTTGGGAGCCGATGCGGTGCTTGCCTGGGCTCCGGCCGAGTCCGGAACGCCCGGTGCCGCGGAATTCGATTCACTCGCGAGATTGGCCCGGCGTTCGGCCCGGTCGGGTGGATCGCTGGCCGCGGCCGTCGGAGAACTCGCCGACGAGCGGCGTACTCAGGCGGAAGAGGCGGCGACCGCGCGAGCCGAACGGGCCGGTGTGCTGATCGCCGGCCCGCTCGGTCTGTGCTTTCTACCGGCGTTCATCTGCCTGGGGATCGTGCCGGTGATCATCGGCCTGGCAGGCCGAGTGCTCGGCGGTGTCGCACTGTGAGCGTCGCGCCGGGGGCGGATACCGAGACGTACTCGTGCGGATCGGCTGCACGAGGCAAGGAGAATGGAGGGTCGGGTGCTGATGAGTCTGGCGACAACCCGGTCGGTTCGGGAGCAGGTGCGGGCGGTACGAGGGCGGGTGAACGCCCGCCTCATGGGAGTTGTATCGGGGGACGCGGGGATGAGTACGGTCGAATACGCGATCGGAACCATTGCCGCCGCTGCCTTCGGCGCGGTGCTCTACACCGTGGTGACCGGCGAGAGTATTCCCGACGCGCTGACCGGGATCATCGAGAAGGCGCTCAACACGAACGTCTGACGCGCACCGAGCCGGCCTGCGCCCCGACCGCCATCGGAAACTGGTGGGTGGGGGCAGTCCGGCGGGTGGGTGCCGGTGAGACCGGGTCGGTAACCGTCGAGGCCGCGATCGCGCTCGGTGCGATCGCCGTAACCGCTGCCCTGTGCGTGGGGGCAGTCTTCGCGGCGGTCACCCAGGTGCGCTGTGTGGACGCCGCACGCGAGGCCGCTCGGCTGGCCGCCCGCGGCGATCGGGCCGTGGCGGTCGACGCCGCGCGCCGGATCGCACCGGAGGGGGCCGAGATCTCGTTGCGGGACGAGGGCGATCGGGTGATCGCCCTCGTCTCGTCCGATACCCCGCTGTTACCGCTGCTCGAACTGCGGGCCGAGGCGGCTGCCGTGGAAGAGCCGGGTTCGCTGCCATGAGCCGTGGGATGCGGCCCACGGTGGCCCGAGCCGTCCGCCAGCCCCGTCACCGAAAACGGCTCCGGCGGGAAGAGGACGGTTCGGCGACCGTGACCGCATGCCTGGCCGTGGCGGCCCTGATCGTCATGACCACCCTCGTCGTCCAGTTCGGTGCCGTGATCGTGACTCGCCACCGTATGCAGGCGGCGGCGGACCTCGCCGCGCTGGCTGCCGCTGGTGAACTGTGGAACGGCGCGGAGGCCGGATGTGCCGCCGCCGAATCACTGATACACCGGTCCGGTTCCGGGGTCGTGCGGTGCGAGATAGCCGGTTGGGATGTGGTGATCTCGATCGAGGAAAAAGTACCGTTGGGTCCGTTCGGGGCGCCGAGTATACGAGCGGTTGCGCGAGCCGGGCCGGTCGGAGAAGCGACGTGATCGTGCTTTGCCGAATTTTGTTAACGACGAATACTGCATTCAGTTAGCGACGGCAATTAATGGCCCGTTACTCGAATTGGTCATATGTTCTTGAATTGATACGAAAGCGTCTTCTGTAGCTACCGACCGGTCTTATGGCAACAATTCAGTTAATATGATGCTTATCCTCTTAATTCGGACGGCTGGGCGGCGTACGCTGCGCGCTCCGGATCACTCAGCAACGTTCTGACCACCAGTGATGGTGATAGCCGAGGAGCATCGAATGGTAGGGGTGGCCGGCTCGGCGAGAATCGCCGTCAACAAGCGAATGGCGCCGGCTTTGTCGAGCGGATCGTTGCCGTTCCCGCACTTGGGCGACTGCACACAGGAGGGGCACCCGCTACGACAGGCGCACGCCTCGACCGCATCCAGAGTGGCCCGGAGCCAGTGCCGCAGCATCGTGAACCCACGTTCGGCGAACCCGGCCCCGCCGGGCTGTCCGTCGTAGACGAACACCGTGGGCAGGCCGGTATCAGGATGCTGAGCTGTGGAAACACCGCCGATATCCCACCGGTCGCAGGTCGCCACCAGCGGCAGCAGCCCGATCGCCGCGTGCTCGGCGGCATGCAACGCGCCCGGGACCGCGGCGGCGTCGATCCCGGCGCGATCCAGTAGTTCGGGTGTCACGGTGTAGAGGACCGCCGTCGTCGGCAGGGTCTGCTCGGGCAGATCGAGTTCGACCAGGTCGAGCACTTCGCCGGTCACCAGGGTGCGCAGATAACCCACGACCCGGCTGCGTACCGTGACCTCCGCGAAAGCGGTCGTGACCTGCCCGAAGGACCTGACCTCCCGAACCTCTTCCAGGGTGAGGGAGGTGATCCGGCGGGCACTGGTGGTCCAGCCCGGTGTGTCCGCGCGGACGAATGCGACGCCACCTTCGAGGTCGAGTTCCTCGACCAGGTAGCTCTCGCCCTGGTGTAGATGGATGGCGCCTTCGTGCAGGGTGGCCGGAGCGCGCCCGGCGTCGGTAGTACCGAGTAGCCGGCCGGTCTCGCCGACCACGATCGAGACCTGGGAGCCGATCCCGCCCCGGACGTCGACGTCGTCGTGTGGTGATTCCGCGGCCGTGTAGAACCAGCGTCCGTCGCCTTCGGCTCCGCGCCGCCGAAGATGTCCCTGACCTGCCAGTTCGGTAAGTACCCGGTGGGCGTCCAGGGCTTCGGCCTCCGCGTCGCCGATGGGCAGTTCCATGGCCGCGCAGAGCAATTGCGGGCCGAGTACATAGGGGTTCGCGGGATCGATGATGGTGGCTTCCACCGGCCGGTTCAGCAGGGCTTCGGGATGGTGCACCAGATAGGTGTCGAGCGGGTCGTCGCGCGCTATCAGCAGGGCCAAGGCTCCCTGCGTACGCCGTCCGGCGCGGCCGATCTGCTGCCGGAACGAGGCCACCGTTCCGGGGAATCCGGCCAGTACGACCGCGTCCAGCCCAGCGATATCCACCCCGAGTTCCAGGGCGTTCGTGGTGGCGGCGGCGAGCAATGACCCGTCCGAGAGCCCGGCCTCCAGCGCGCGCCGGTCCTCCGGCAGGTACCCGCCGCGGTAGGCGGCGACGCGTTCGGCGAGGTCGGGGTCGGTTTCCGCCAGTCGCTGCCGGGTGTGCACGGCGATCAACTCGGCGGCCCGCCGAGACCGGGCGAATGTCAGGGTGCGCGCGCCTTCCACCACCAGATCGGCGGTGATCCGGGCTGCCTCGGTGGTGGCGCCGAGCCGGACGGGTGCCCCGTTCTCCCCGGTCACGGCGGTGAGCAGGGGCGGTTCCCAGAATGCGACGGTGCGCGGGCCGCGCGGCGATCCGTCCTCGGTCACCGCGACGCAGTCGGCGCCGACCAGCCGGGAAGCGGCCGCCGCCGGATCGGCCGCGGTCGCGGAGCAGAGTACGAATACCGGGTCGGCGCCGTAGTGGGCGGCGAGCCGGCGCAACCGGCGTAGTACCAGCGCCACATGTGAACCGAACAATCCCCGATAGGCGTGGCATTCGTCGACGACGACGTAGCGGAGCCGGCGAAAAAAGCGTGACCAGCGGCGATGTGACCGCAATAGGCTGAGGTGCAGCATATCGGGATTGGTGAACAGCCAACGCGCCTCGGACCGCACCCACTGCCGGATCTCGGGAGGGGTGTCCCCGTCGTAGGAAGCGACCGCGATATCGCGCAGCTCTCCGTGCCGGGTTATCGCACCCATCACCCGGAGCTGATCGGCGCCCAATGCCTTGGTGGGAGCGAGATACAACGCCGTGGCACGCGGATCGTCGTGCAGGGCGGTGAGCACCGGCAGCTGATAGCCCAGCGATTTTCCGGAGGCGGTTCCGGTGGCGACCACCACGTGCTGTCCACGATGGGCGTGGTCGGCCGTGGCCGCCTGATGGCTCCACGGCTGCTCGATCCCCTCGGTACGCAGTGCGTTCACCGCGGCGGGCGCCGCCCAGGCCGGCCATTCTGTCGTCTCGGCCGGGTGGCCCGGGATTTCGCTGATATGGGTCAGACGCGAATCGGTGGCCGGAACGCCGTCGAGGACACGATTCAGCAACGATCGCCCATAGGACTGATCGGGCTGGATCTCGCGAGTCATGCGTAACTGCCTTCCGGGTCTCCGGGCAATGTGAAACACCGCCGTCCGCTCCGTGCTACCTGCGGGTTCGATACCCAATAGCGATCTGGGTCACAGCTGGGTACTCGGTCCACAGGCTGGTTATCGGTAGGCAAACATACCGGAAGTTCAGTTTCGGACGGGCTAACCCTTACCCCCGCATTCGCGAGATCATTTTTTTTGCAAATTGTCGGTAACTCCGCTGTTGAATTTCGCAAAGACATGGTTCACTGGGTCTCGGTCGAAAGCTTCTGTGTTCGAGGGACGGATGCAAAGTCCTAACCCTGGCAGGATCGATGTTGCGACCGGCATACGTTGGCCCCCATGCGGGTCCAGAGTAGCGCCGATCGCAACAGGCCCGGTGGACGAAACCCAGTTGTCCGCCGTTCCGAGTAAGAAAAGAGAAGGAACAGAATGGCACAGGGAACTGTGAAGTGGTTCAACGCGGAGAAGGGGTTCGGCTTCATCGCGCCCGAGGACGGCTCCGCTGACGTCTTCGTCCACTACTCGGAGATCCAGGGCACGGGCTTCCGTACCCTCGAGGAGAACCAGAAGGTCGAGTTCGAGGTCGGCCAGGGCACCAAGGGCCCGCAGGCCACC
>JABFXT010000697.1 GCA_013361595.1 Nocardia sp.
AGAACGACCGCGTCGAAGTCCCCGAGCGGATCCACCGCCCAGCCACCGGATATCCGCCGGAGACCGGTGACCGCGGTATCGCCGACGGTCACCGCCGCCGTTTGCGCCGCCAGCGCGTCCAGCAGTGCGCCGTACCCATCGCGCAGGGCCCCGAAGACCGGTGCGCCCGAGGGTGGGGGCAGCGCCGCCGCCACCGCATCGGTGAGGCAGGCGGCGCCGCGGTCCAGCGCGACGGCCAGTGTCGGCAGCGCCGCGCGCACACCGACGGAACGGGCGGTTCCCGCGTACACCCCGCCGAGCAGCGGATCGACGCTACGCGCCACGGTCTGCTCGCCGAATCGCTCGGCCACCAGGGAATGGACATCGATATCGGCACCGGGCCGCCAGGTGAACGGGCGATCGGGTTCGGTGGCGATCCACTCCAGGGTCGCCGCGTCGACGAGCCCTTCGACGGACGCGGCCGCCGTCGGGATCCCCATCAGCGTTCGTTCGGGCAGCGGGTGTACCCGCCCGTCCGACCAGATCAGCGGCCGCAGGCCGGCCGGATGCACCAGCTGATCGGCGATACCCAGTTCGCTCAGCAGTTCCGGCACCTCCGGGCGCCGTCCGACGAACGCCTCGGCTCCCAGGTCCACCGGCTCACCCGCGATCTCGCTGGTCCGCAGCACACCGCCGAACCGGTCCCGCGAGTCGGCCACGATGATCTCGGCCGAATCACCCAGCAGCACACGTAACCGATATGCCGCGACGAGCCCGCTGATCCCCCCACCGACTACCGCGATTCTCATGGTGCGACCGTATCGTCGGCGGGCGCGCCGGCGAATTCCGGCCTCCGGCACACCGCTGCGCATCACGGTATACCCGGTGGCTCGGCTCAGAGTTCGTGAACCAGCTCGACCAGCGCGGTCAGCACGCCGGGGTCGGTCTCGGGGAGTACTCCGTGGCCGAGATTGAAGATATGGCCGGAGGCGCCCATGGCCAGGGCCGCGTCCGCCTCCTCGGCGATCCGGCGGGCCTCGGACTCCACCACCGGCCAGCCCGCGAAGAGCACCGCGGGATCGAGGTTGCCCTGGAGTGCTTTGCCCGCGCCCACCCGGCGCACCGCCTCGGTCAGCGGCAACCGCCAATCGACACCGACCACATCGGCACCGGCTTCACCCATCGCGCCGAGCAGTTCCCCGGTGCCGACGCCGAAGTGGATCCGGGGCACCCCGGCCTCGGCGAGTTCGGCGAACACCCGCTCGGAATGCGGCAGCACGAAGCGGCGGTAGTCGGCCAGCGAGAGCGCCCCGGCCCACGAATCGAACAGCTGTACCGCGTCCACCCCGGCCGCGAGCTGGGCACGCAGGAATACGAGCGTGATATCGGTGAGGGCGCCGAGCAACGCGTGCCAGGCGGTGGGATCGCCGTACATCATGGCTTTGGTGCGCTCGTGATGTTTGCTGGGGCCACCCTCCACCAGATACGACGCCAGGGTGAACGGTGCGCCGGCGAATCCGATGAGCGGCGTCTGCCCGAGTTCGTCCACCAGCAGTCCGACTCCGTCCGCGACCGCGCCCACTTCCTCGGGCCGCAGCCGCGGCAGCGCCTGCACATCGGCGGCCGTGCGCACCGGTGCCGCGACCACCGGACCGACGCCGGGCACGATATCGAGATCGATTCCGGCCGCTTTGAGCGGAACGACGATATCGGAGAACAGAATGGCCGCGTCGACCCCGTGCCGCCGGACCGGCTGCATGGTGATCTCGCAGACGAGTTCCGGGTCGAAACACGACTGCAGCATCCCGACACCCGCCCGGACCTCGCGGTATTCCGGTAGCGACCGGCCCGCCTGACGCATGAACCACACCGGGCGCCGGCCCGGTGCGGCGCCGGTGGCGGCGGCCAGGAACGGGGCATCGGACAACCGGCGGCGCGTATATGTGCTCATCACACGCCATCGTATGCGGCCCCGGACAAGTCGGCGCGCACGCCCGACACCACAGCCGGGGGCCACCGATCGCCGCCGATCCGCCGTCCTGGGCGGCGGCTGGGCGCACCCCCGGGGTGGTTGCGCGGTGTTTACCACGAGCGGGCCCGCACACGCAGCAACAACGGTCGCCCGGCGCGCCTCCGCACGCCCCGGGTGCTACGGGTCTACCGTCATTCCCCGTGACACCGCTCGATATCCGCGACGGCGCACCCGACGATGGGCCCGGCGACGAACCCGCATCGTTTCGTGCTGCCGTCTCGGCGATGGGCGCCGCATCCGTACATCCGCGGATCGAGCTGTCCCCGATCCGTCCGCCGCAGCGTCTCGCCCCCTACTCCTACGCGCTCGGCGCCGAGGTGATCCACGAGGATTCGCCGGTCGTCCCGATCGATTCCGACGGCGACGCCTTCGGGCGCCTCATCCTGCTCCACGACCCCCACGGCGACGAAGCCTGGCACGGCGTGTTCCGCCTGGTCGCGTATATCCAGGCCGATATCGACGGCGCCCTGGCCGCCGACCCGCTACTACCCGAGGTCGCGTGGAGCTGGCTGGTGGACGCCCTGGAATCCAGGGAGGGACCGTTCACCGCACTCGGCGGAACGGTGACCTCCACCAGTTCGGTGCGGTACGGCGATATCGCCGGTCCACCGCGCGCGCACCAACTGGAGTTACGGGCGTCGTGGACCGCCCGCAGCACCGAGATGCGGCCCCATGTGGAAGCGTTCGGCGAAGTCCTGGCCTACGCGGCAGGTCTGCCACCGGCCGGGATCACCGATCTACGTCCCTCCCCGGCCGGCGATATCGACCGTGGTTGAATATCGGACGTGGCTCCGGCCACGTAGAGTGGCCCTTTATGCCGGTAGTAGAGGAGCCCGAACACCTGTCCGGTGACCACCCGGATGGTGGCACCGGCCTGTCTCCGGCGTCCGATCCGGCGCCACGGGAGGATGCTGCCGCCCCGGCGGCCGATTCCGATTCCGCCGAGCCCACTGCCGTTCCGCTGCTGGTTCCCGCCGAGGGAATTCCGCCGGTCTGCCAGACCGCCGAGGCCGTGGCGGCCGCCGCCGCACGCCTGGCCGGCGGCACCGGGCCGCTGGCCGTGGACGCCGAACGTGCCTCCGGTTTCCGGTACTCGTCGCGGGCTTATCTGATCCAGTTGCGCCGGGCGGGCGCGGGCACCGTCCTCATCGATCCGATACCGGTCGCCGACGCGCTGGCGCCGCTGGCCGCGGTGATCAACGGCCTGGAATGGATTCTGCACTCGGCCGACCAGGACCTGCCGGGGCTGGCCGAGCTGGGTTTACGGCCGGCGGCGCTGTTCGATACCGAACTGGGTGGACGGCTGGCCGGATTCCCCCGGGTCGGCCTGGCGGCCATGGTCGAACAGTTGCTCGGCCGGGAACTGCGCAAGGGTCACGGCGCCGCCGACTGGTCCACCCGGCCGCTCCCGGAGGCCTGGCTCAACTATGCCGCCCTGGACGTGGAGCTACTGGTCGAGCTGCGGGAGGCCGTGGCCGCGTCACTGGCCGACCAGGGGAAGACCGATTGGGCCGCACAGGAATTCGAACATATCCGGTTGCTCGAACCCGCCGCGCCGAAACCGGACCGCTGGCGGCGCACCTCCGGTATCCATACGCTGCGCCGCGCCCGGCAGCTGGCGATCGTGCGCGAACTATGGACCACCCGCGACACCCTGGCGCGCGGCCGGGATATCGCACCGTCGCGGATCCTGCCGGATTCGGCGATCGTCGCGGCCGCGAAGGCCGACCCCACATCCATCGGGCAGCTGCGCGAACTACCGGTCTTCGGTGGCCCGCGGCAACGCCGCTACTCGCGGGAATGGCTCGGTGCGGTGGAACGCGCCCGCCTGCTGCCCGACGAGGACCTGCCCCGGATGAGTCAGCCCTATGACGGCCCGCCACCGGTGAACCGGTGGGAACGTCGTGATCCGGTGGCCGCGGCGCGGCTGGCCCGGGCCCGCACGGTGATGACCCGGATCTCCGAACGGGTCGCGGTACCGGTGGAGAACCTGCTCTCCCCTGATCTGGTTCGCCGGTTGTGCTGGGACGGCCTGGCCGACTATCGCAGTGGACCGGACGCGACTGCCGACGAGATCTCCGCGGCCGTCGACGGCTTCCTGAAAACTCACGGCGCCCGGCCCTGGCAGCGGGAACTCGCCGCCGAGCCGCTCGCGGCCGCGTTGATCGAGCGGTCCGAGGACTGACGGGCGGACCGGACAGGTTGCGGTGCGCTACCCATCCGGTCCGGTAACTGTCAGGGCACGTCCAGCCAGCCGGCGACACGGCGGGCGATATCGGGGGCGGTGAGACCGAGTTCCTGCCGCACCTGGGTGATACTGCCGTGGTCCAGGAATTCCTGCGGGATACCGATATCGCGCGCGGGCACGTCCAGCCCCGCGGCCCGCAGCCGGGCCGATACGCTCGCCCCGATTCCGCCGTGCAGACCACTGTCCTCCAGGGTCACCACCAGGCGGTAGTTCTCGGCCAGTTTGACGATCGTGTCGGAGACCGGCAGTACCCACCGCGGATCGATGACCGTGGCGGTGATCCCGTCGGCCTCCAGCAACTCCGCGGCCTGCAACGTGGCGGGCACCAGGGCACCGACGGCGACGAGCAGCACATCGCCACGCTGGGCCTGCGCCGACGGGCCTTCCCGATCCGGCAGCCACAGCACATCCACACCGTCGAGGCGTTCCATCGCCCGGATCTCGGCGCCCACACTGTCCTTGGGGAACCGCAACGCGGTGGGACCGTCGCTCACCGCCAACGCCTCGGCCAGTTCCTCGGCCAGGGTCGCGGCGTCGCGCGGTGCGGCGACCCGCATACCGGGCACGATGCCGAGCAGCGACAGATCCCACATACCGTTGTGGCTGGCGCCGTCGGCTCCGGTGATCCCGGCACGGTCCAGGACCAGAGTGACGGGCTGTTTCAACAGTGCCACGTCCATCAGCAGCTGATCGAAGGCCCGGTTGAGGAAAGTCGAATAGATCGCCACCACCGGATGCAGCCCGCCCAGCGCGAGCCCCGACGCCGAGGCCAGCGCATGCTGTTCGGCGATACCGACATCGAAGAGACGGTCCGGGAAACGGTCGCCGAAGGCGGACAATCCGGTGGGCCCGGGCATCGCCGCGGTGATCGCGACGATGTCGTCCCGGTGCTCCGCGTGGGCGATGAGTTCCTTGGCGAACACCGAGGTCCAGCTGACCGAGGTGCCGGTGCTCACCGATTCGCCGGTGAGCGGGTCGATGGGACCGCAGGCGTGCATCTGATCGGCCTCGTGGTTCTCGGCCGGTTCGTAGCCGTGGCCCTTCTGGGTGACCGCGTGCACCACCACCGGCCCGCCGAAATCCTTGGCGTGGCGCAACGCAGATTCGAGGGCGACGAGGTCGTGGCCGTCGACCGGGCCGACGTATTTGAGACCGAGATCGCTGAACAGCTCCTGCGGGCTCACCGCGTCCTTTATCCCGGCCTTCACGGCGTGCACCATCGAATACGCGGAATCACCCACGCCCGGAATGCTTTTCAGTAAACGGCGGCCGGTGTCGAGCATATGCTCGTACACCGGCTGAGTGCGCAGCGCCGTGAGCCGGTCGGCCAGCCCGCCGATGGTCGGCGCGTAGGAGCGGCCGTTGTCGTTGACCACGATGACCACCGGGCGGTCCTTCGCGGCGGCGATATTGTTCAGGGCCTCCCAGCACATACCGCCGGTGAGCGCGCCGTCCCCGACCACCGCCACCACATGGCGGTCCTGGCCGGTGAGGGCGAACGCCTTGGCCAGACCGTCGGCATAGGACAGCGACGCCGAGGCGTGTGAGGACTCCACCCAGTCGTGCTCGCGCTCCGAGCGACTCGGGTATCCGGACAGGCCGTCCTTGCGGCGCAGACTGTCGAATCGGTCCTTGCGACCGGTCACGATCTTGTGCACATAGGCCTGGTGCCCGGTGTCGAAGATCAACGGGTCGGCGGGCGAATCGAAAACCCGGTGCAGGGCGAGGGTGAGTTCCACCACCCCGAGATTCGGCCCCAGGTGGCCGCCGGTGACGGCGACCTTGTGCACCAGGAACTCGCGGATCTCGGCCGCCAGCTCCCGCAGTTGCGGTGCCGAGAGCCGACGCACGTCTTCGGGCGTATCGACCCGGGAAAGCACTCCCACCTGATTCGCTCCCTCCGGATAGCGCAGTTGATCCGACCAGTCTAGGAGCCGCGGCCGACTGCACCACCCGGGCGGCGAGCCGTACGCACCTCCGTACCGGGCCGGAACCGCGGTCCGGCGTATCGCTCCAGCCTAAGGTGAACGGCGGGTGCCGCGCGAACCGCGTCCGGCCGTGGGCCCCGGGACAGCGGCGCGCCGACGGCGGCCGGAGACCGAACTGTGAGGAGACCGGATGACCCAGCCGCAGGCCGCGACGGTGACCGTATTCGGATACGGCAGCGTGCGCGCCACTCCGGACCGAATCGTGCTCACGATCGGCGTCGAATGCCGCGCGAGCACCGTGAACCTGGCCTACGACCGGGCGGGCCGGAGTGTGACGGCCCTGACCGCCGCGCTGCGCGACGACGGCGTGCCGGCCTCCGACATCGGCACCGGCATGCTGTCGGTGCGATCGGATACCGCCTGGCAGGACGGCACGTCACGGGTGATCGGCTATATCGCGACCAGCACCCTCACGGTCATCCTCGCCGCCGCGGCCGATCCCACCCGGCCGACCCCGTCGGAGATCGTCGCCCATGCTGTCGCGGCGGGTGGGGACGATGCGCGGCTGGGCGGTCTCCAGCACACCTTCGCCGACCGGGAACGCCTGCTGGAGCGGGCGCGGGACGCCGCCTGGGACAACGCACTGGACAAGGCACGGCAGTACGCGCGCCGGGCCGCCCGGGAATTGGGTCCCGTGCTCGAGATCACCGAACACACGACCGCGCCGCCGCCGCAACAACCCGCCGAACCCGGTGGTATCCGGTTGGTCGCCGCGTCGGCCCCGGCGGCGGTGCCGATCGAATCGGGTGAGGCCGAGATCACCGCGACGCTGCGCGCCACCTGGCAGCTGAAGTAGCGGATGCGCAGGGCGGTCCCGGCGCATCCGGTGGCCTCAGCGTTCCAGAAGCGCAAGACATTCCACGTGATGGGTGGCGGGGAACGCGTCGAAGGCACGTAGCGCGCTCAGGCGGTACCCGGCGTCCAGATAGAGGCGCAGATCGCGGGCGAACGACGCCGGATCACATCCGATGTGCACGATCCGCTCCGGTTCGGCGGCGGCGACGGCGTGCACCACCGGTTTGCCCGCCCCCGCCCGCGGTGGATCGAGCACCACGACCTGCGGCCGCGCTCCACGGTGTCCGGCGGCCCATTGTTCGACGCGGCCGGCCCGGAGCCGCAGCCACGGCAGATCACCCAGCGCGGCATTACCGTCGGCGACGGCGGCCGGTGCGGATTCCAGGGCCAGCACCGTGCCGGTGGATCCCACCTGCTCGGCCAGCCGCGCGGCGAACACCCCCGCCCCGCTGTACAGATCCCAGGCGGTCGCGCCGGCTCCCGGATCGGCCCACTCAGCGACGATATCCGAATAGCACTGCGCGGCACCGCGATGCGCCTGCCAGAATCCGGCCGCGGAGATCTCCCAGCGGCGGCCGGATACATACTGCACGGCCCGGCCGCTACCCTCGACCACCCAGTCGTCGCGGTCGGCGTGCGCGGCGGCCACGTC
>JABFXT010000203.1 GCA_013361595.1 Nocardia sp.
GGTGCCGGCCGCCGGTGCCGTGGTCGGCAACGACGCACTGCGCACCGCCCTGACGGGTCGGTTGCCGTCGTACATGGTGCCCGCGGCGTTCGTGGTGCTCGACGCCTTCCCACTGAACGCCAGCGGCAAGCTCGATCGCCGCGCGCTGCCCGAACCGGTCTTCGCGGCCCGGGCATTCCGGGCGCCGTCCACTCCGGTCGAGGAGATCGTGGCGGCGACCTTCGCCGAGGTGCTGGATGTGGAGCGCGTCGGCGCGGACGACGACTTCTTCGAGCTGGGCGGTAACTCCCTGGTCGGTATGCAGGTCGCTGCCCGGATCGGTGCCGCGCTCGGTACCCAGGTGCCGGTCCGCGCGCTGTTCGAGGCGCCGACGGTCGCCGCGCTGGCCCTCCGGGTGGAGGAGTCCGGGGCCGGGTCCCGGCCGGAACTGGTGGCCGGGCCGCGGCCCGACCAGGTGCCGCTGTCCTACGCCCAGTCGCGGATGTGGTTCCTGAACCAGTACGACACCTCGTCGGCGGCCTACAACCTGCCGATGGCGATCCGCCTCAGCGGTGACCTCGATGTGGCGGCGTTGCGGGCGGCGCTGGGCGATGTGGTGGCCCGGCACGAATCGCTGCGGACCCGGTACCCGGAACAGGGCGGCCGGCCGGTGCAGCTGATCCTGCCGGCCGACCGGGCGGTGCCGGCCCTGGAGCCGGAGCAGGTGTCCGCGGACGAGATCACGGCCGCTGTCACCGAGTTCGCGGCCGCCGGGTTCGACGTGGCCGCCGCCGTGCCGCTGCGGGTCCGCCTCTTCGCCGTCGCGCCCACGGAGTTCGTGCTGGTCGTGGTCCTGCACCACATCTCCGGTGACGGTTTCTCGCTGGCGCCGCTGGCGCGTGACGTGATGACCGCGTACGCGGCCCGCGCCCAGGGCGAACGGCCGGGCTGGGAGCCGCTGTCGGTGCAATACGCCGACTACACACTGTGGCAGCGGCAGGTGCTGGGTGCCGAGGACGATTCGGATTCCGCGCTGGCCCGGCAGACCGGCTTCTGGCAGCACACGCTCGCGGATCTGCCCGACGAACTGGTACTGCCCACCGACCGGCCCCGTCCCGCGGTGGCGTCGCTGCGCGGCGCCCGAGTTCGCGGGGAACTCGACACCGAGCTGGTGCGGGATCTGAACGCGCTGGCGCGCACTCGCGGCGCGTCGATGTTCATGGTCCTGCACGCCGGATTGGCGGCCTTGCTGGCGCGCCTGTCCGGTAGCGGCGATATCGCGATCGGTACGCCGATCGCGGGTCGTGGTGAGCAGGCGCTCGACGATCTGGTCGGTATGTTCGTCAACACCCTGGTGCTGCGGACCGAGGTCGGATCGGGCGAGACCTTCACCGCCCTGGTGGACCGGGCCCGCCGGGCGGACCTGGACGCGTTCGGCAATGCCGATGTGCCGTTCGAGCGGCTGGTGGATCTGCTGGCGCCGGAGCGTTCGCAGGCCCGCAACCCGCTGTTCCAGGTGGCGCTGTCGTTCCAGAACCAGGAGGCACCGGTTCTGGACCTGGCCGGGCTGACGGTCGCCGGGCTGGAGATCGCCGACGATGTGGCACGCTTCGACCTCCAGTTCTCGCTGTTCGAAAACGGTTCGGGCGGTATGGAACTGGTGTTGAACTACGCCACCGAACTGTTCGACGAGGCCACCGCGGCCCTGATGATCACCCGGTTCCGGCGGTTGCTGGCCGCGGTGGCCGCCGACCCGGACGTGGTGCTGGGTGACCTCGAACTCCTCGAGCCGGGCGAACGCCGCGAGATCCTGTCCCGCACGGGTGGTCCGGCGGTACCGGCACGGACGTTGCCGGAGCTGCTGGCCGATGCCGTGGCGGTGGATCCGTCGGCGCCGGCGGTGGTGTTCGAGGGTGTCCGGTATTCCTATGGCGAGTTCGATGTGCGGTCGAACCGGTTGGCGCAGGTGCTGATCGAGCGGTGCCTGGGTGCCGAGGATCTGATCGCGGTGGCGGTGCCGCGGTCGGCGGATTCGGTGTTGGCCGAGTGGGCTGTCACGAAGTCGGGTGCGGCGTTCTTGCCGATCGATCCGACGTATCCGGCGGATCGTATCGCGCATATGCTCTCCGATTCGGGTGCGCCGGTGGGTATCACGGTGTCGTCGGTGCGGGCGGGTCTGCCGGATTCGGTGGATTG
>JABFXT010000197.1 GCA_013361595.1 Nocardia sp.
AAATCCGCCGCTCGGTGGGTTCGCCGGCGGGCTCGACGGACGAACTGTCACCGAGATCCGCGGTCTCGACAGCCGAGGTTCCCGGGCGGTGGTCCGCGGAATCCCGTCGCGGGCGCCGGCCGGAGTGGGCCATACCGCCGTGGCCGGGCTCGGGGATCGAGGGCGGGGATTGCTCCGGGCCCGGATTCGGCCGCTCGCCCCGCCGGACTGCCGCGGACAACGGATGCACCGCCCGATTCCAGCGTCGGCGGAGGAACCCGGTACCGCGTCCGGACGCGGTGGACCCGGGGTCCTCGTTCGGCGGACCCACGGCCCGCCGGCCGGCCTTGTCGAGCATCAGAGCAGACCATAGCTGTCGAAGCGCCCGAAGCGGTGTTCTACCGTCGGTCGGGTGTCCACTGAATCTCGGCGCTCGACCATTCCACCTTTCTACGTGATGGATGTCTGGAAAGCCGCCGCCGAACGCGCCAGAACACACGGCGACGTACTGAGCCTCGCGGCCGGGCAACCCTCGACGCCCGCGCCCGCCCCGGTGCTGCGCGCAGCGAAGGCGGCCATCGATGCCGAATTGCTCGGTTACACGGAAACTTTCGGCATTCTGCCGCTACGCCGGGCCATCGCCGGACACCACCACCGGACCTACGGTTATCCGGTGGATCCCGACGACGTCGTGGTCACCACCGGATCGTCGGGTGCCTTCACCCTGATCTTCCTGGCGGCCTTCGATCCCGGTGACACCGTAGTGGTCGCGCGGCCGGGCTATCCGGCCTACCGCAACACGCTGACCGCGCTCGGCTGCCGGGTCGTCGAACTGGACTGCCGTGCCGAGACCCGATTCCAGCCGACGGTCGCCATGCTCGAAGACCTGCCGCGACCGCCGAAGGGACTGATCGTGGCCAGTCCCGCGAACCCCACCGGCACCATGATCGATCCGGACGAACTCGCCGCGCTGGCGCGCTGGTGCGAGGCGCACGGCACGCTGCTGATCTCCGACGAGATCTACCACGGCATCACCTACGGAGGTGAGCGCACCGCGTCTGCCTGGGAGACTTCGCGGTCGAGTGTGGTGATCGGGTCGGTGTCGAAATACTTCTCGATGACCGGCTGGCGGCTGGGCTGGATGCTGGCCCCGGCCCGATTGCGTCCGGCGTTGCAGCGGCTGGCGTCGAATATGACCGTCTGCCCACCGGCGATCTCGCAGTACGGGGCGGTGCACGCGTTCGGGGACGAGGCGCGGACCGAACTCGAGGCACATGTGCAGCGGTACGCCGTCAACCGCAGCATCCTGCTCGAGGGACTGACCGGGCTCGGCATCACCGACCTCGCGCCCGCCGACGGCGCCTTCTACGCGTACGCCGATATCGGACACCTCACCGGCGATTCCATGGCCTGGTGCGCGGACGTTCTCGCGAACACCGGAGTCGCCGTCGCGCCGGGGGCGGATTTCGATACGGTCGACGGGCATCGCACCGTCCGGCTCTCCTTCGCGGGTGCGACTGCCGAAATCGAGGCCGCACTCGGACGTCTCGGGGACCACCTGCGCCGGACATGAGATGAACACGTTGTACGGCAATAACTTTGCACAGTACGACAACATGATCGCGCGGATGCGGTAGAAACATCGATGGTTGTTTCCCCTTTCCCTGATTTCGTACGGATGTACTGATGAAGACTGGCACGATGGCACGGTGATAACCGCGACGACTCCGAAAGGTGAACGGCGTCGCCAGGCGCTGGTGGCTGCCGCGGCCGAGTTGCTGCTCGAGGGTGGTTTCGACGCGGTGCGGCATCGCTCGGTCGCGACCCGCGCCGAACTGCCGCTGGCCTCCACGACCTATTACTTCGAATCCCTCGAGGATTTGATCGCGCGGGCGGTCGAGTTCAGCGGTAACGCCGAACTCGAGGCCATGCGGCGGCGGATCGGCGAGGTGACCCACCGCCGTCGTGGTGCGGAGGCGACCGTCGACCTGGTGCTCGACCTGCTGATCGGTCCGGAAGGCGTGGACGAGGGGGCCCGCGGGCGGTTGATCGCGCGTTACGAACGCACCGTCGCCTCGGCCCGGCATCCCGAACTGCGGGAAGTCCAGCTCCGACTACGCGGGCAGCTGGACGAGCTGCTCTCCGATGTCCTGCGCCGATCCGACCGGATCGTGCGACCCGAACAATTGCGC
>JABFXT010000541.1 GCA_013361595.1 Nocardia sp.
GATAGTGGTGGAGCAGGCCGGCGAGCAGACCCACGAAACCGTTCGCCAGACTCCAGTTCCAGAAGGTGAGGAAACCGAACCCTTGGACCTGGTCCACGACGGCGGTACCCACCAGACCGGTGAACAGACCGGCGACCGGCCCGAATCGGATACCGACGAAGGGGACGATGGCCAGCGCCGGACGGATCGCGACATTGGCGGTTCCCGGAATGATGAAACTGAACACCCCGAGGGCGCCGTAGAGCGCCGCCCCGACGGCGCCGAACACCACGGTTCGTGAGTTCACGGCCCACGGTCTGCCGAGCGCGGTCCTGCTGGTTGTCATCTGATCTGCTCCACTTCGGATTCGGGGAGGGGCCGGTAGGTGAGGGTGTCGGTCTGCTGCGGCCGGGTGAGTCCACGCGCGAGTTCGTGCGGCGGCGGGATCGGTCCCGGGGTGGTCGTCGCGGCGCGGGCCGCGACGACGAATTCGGTTTCACGCAGCACGGCGCGGTCGTCCGGACAGGTTGTCCCGGAATGCCACAGCGATTCGTCGTGGACGATGTCGTATGGGGTGCCGTCGGCGCGAATCACGCCGTCCGCGACGACGAGTACACGGTCCGAGCGCCACAGCGCCAGGTCGATATCGTGCGTGATGAGGTAGACGCTGTCGATACCGGGCAGCGCCGCGATCGCATCGAGGAAATGTGCCGACGAACGCTGATCCTGGCCGGCGGTGGGCTCGTCGAGGATCAGGGTCCGCGGGCGCAGGGTCAGGGCCAGCGCGAGGGCGAGCCGCCGCTGCTGGCCGAACGACAGGGTGCGGGGTGCCCGGTCCATGATGCCCGGCTCGTCCGCCAATCCCACCGCGGTCAGGGCGGCCGTGGCGATCTCTTCGATCTCGTCGGCGCCGACGCCGAGATTGCGCGGGCCGAAGGCCAGCTCGTCGGCGACCGTGGCGGCGAAGAACGCCTGGGCCGGATTCTGGAAGAGATAGCCGCTCAGCGCGGCGATCTCGGCCGCCGGATAATCCGCGACCGGCCGTTCGTCGAGTTCCACGGCCCCGGCCAGCACGTCCACCAGGCCCACCGCGGCTCGTAACAGCGTCGATTTACCCGCCCCGTTGCGTCCCAGTATCGCGATGCGCTGGCCGGCCAGCAGATCGGTGGTCACTTCGCGCAGGATCGGCACCGTCCGGTATCCCAGGCGGGCACCGCGATAACGCAACCTGGACCCGCCCGCCGCGTGGACGGCCGGAGGTTGCTGCTCGGTCAGGGATTCGGCGCGCGCGACCAGGGTGTCGAACGGCAGCCGCACCGCGTCGGGGTCGGCGGTTCGCAGAAAGCCGGGCAGATCGCCGGAATAGGTGATCCGCCCGCGTTCGAGGTAGACCACCCGGTCCGGCGCGATGGGTACGACTTCGTCGACCCGGTGCTCTATCACGAGGCCGGCTCCTCCGTTGTCCACGTGGTCGCGCAGCGCCCGCAGCACGCCGAAGGCGGCGTCTGGGTCGAGATTGGCCAGCGGCTCGTCGACCACGATCACGCTCGGCCGCAGGACCAGGATTCCGGCGAAGGCCACGAGCTGTAATTGACCGCCCGACAATTCGTGGGTGGCCGCAGACAACAGCTCGTCCGGGATCCCGAGCGTCTCGGCCACCTGCCGTACGCGGCCGCGGATCTCCGCCGGGTCGACGCCGCGGTTCTCCAGACCGAATGCCAGATCCGCGAGCACCGAATGACCGACGACCTGTTTGGCCGGATCCTGCAACAGGGTGCCCACAGTCTCCGAGATCCGGCGGATACTCAGTCCCGCGGCGGGTGCACCACCCACCGTGACGGTCCCGGTCACCTCCGCGCCGTAGGCGTGTGGAACGAGACCGTTCACCACCCGCATCAGCGTGCTCTTCCCGCACCCCGAGGGTCCGGTCACCAGCACCAGTTCACCCGGTTCGACCCGGAGGTCGACACCGCTGATCGCGGGCCGGGAACTCGCCGCGTAGGTGACCGTGACATCGTCGAGGGCGATCAGCGCGCTCATCGGGCCGGTCCCGCGATATCGATGCCGACTCCGGCACTGTCGAGCGCGGCGCGGGCGACTCGCGCGTCCGCGGTCGCCGGCAGTGGGTGCACCCCGGCGGCGAGAACGGAGCCCGCGGTCGCCAGTAGTTCGACGGCCGATAACTGCACCCC
>JABFXT010000258.1 GCA_013361595.1 Nocardia sp.
TGACCGTCGCCGTGCATTCCTTCCCGAACACCGTCGCGGCGATAACCCTCGCCTCGTTCTATGTCTTCGTGGCCTGCGACGCGGCGTTGTTCTTCGCCTGGACGCAGGCGGCGGCCCATATCGTGCTGTGTATGGCGCTGTGCCTGTGGGTGCTGCCGACCCGTGCCGGGTTGCCGTGGTGGGCCGGTGTCATTCCGGCCGGTATCACCTTCGGTGTGGGGGTGGTGGTGGGCATCCTGACCCGGATGGCGTCGGAGGCCGATATCGACACCCTCACCGGATTGCTGAACCGCCGGGGTTTCGATCGCGCGCTCAACAGCGCGCTCGAGCAGGCCGACCGGTCCGGACAGGCACTGGCGCTGGTACTGGTCGATCTGGACCGCTTCCAGAAGGTCAACGATCATCTCGGCCATCGCGCGGGTGACGCGGTACTGCAGAAGGTCGCCGATACCTGGGCCGCCCTGCTGGGTCCCGACCAGCGCCTGGCCCGCTACGGCGGCGATGTGTTCGCGGCGCTGTTGCCCAACACCACCGAGCAGGCCGCGATCCTGCTCACCGAGGAACTGCGCGCCGCGGTCAGCACCGGGTGCTCGGCCGGTGTCACCTCCTGGCAGCCGGGCGAATCGGCGTCGCTGCTGGTCAGCCGGGCCGATGTGGGTCTGTACCGGGCCAAGCAGGCGGGACGTAACCGGACGGTGCTGGAGTCGGGGCACCGTACGCCGCTGGCCGAGGAACTGCGTGAGGCCATCGATACCGGCAGTCTGGATGTGCACTACCAGCCGATCGTCAGTCTCGGCGACGGTGGCGAGAAGGCCGTCGGTGTGGAGGCGCTGCTGCGCTGGTCGTCGAGTGCACAGCCCGATGTCACCACCGAGGGCCTGATCCGGGTCGCCGAGGAGTACGACCTCATCGCCGACCTGGACGAGCTCGTATTGCGCCGGGCCTGCGCGGACGCCGCGCAGTTGCAGGACACCTTCGCCGCACTCGAACTGACCTTGAACGTGAACGTCAGTGGTCTGGAGCTGGCGGAATCCGGTTACGCGGACAAGGTGGCCGGGATCCTGGAGAGCACCGGCTGGCCCGCGGATCAGCTGGTGCTCGAGGTGACCGAGACCGAACTGGCCGCGGAATCCGATACAGCCATCGCGAATCTGCACACGCTGCGCGATCGCGGTGTCCGGATCGCCATCGATGATTTCGGTACCGGATACTCCTCGCTCAGCCGGTTGGCCACGCTGCCCAGCGATATCATCAAGGTCGACCAGTCGTTCGTGGCCGCCATCCGTTCCGATTCACCCGCGCCGCCGCTGCTCGGCGTGATCGCCGCCCTCAGCAAGTCGCTGGACCTGCAGGTGATCGCCGAAGGTGTGGAAACCGAACACCAGGCCGCGGTGCTCACCGAACTGGGGTTCGCGCTGGCCCAGGGCTATCACTACAGCGATTCGCATCCGGTGGCCGATCTGATCGGCGATATGAACAGCCTCGGTTCGCTGCAGTCGCGGGCGCTGGGCGACGCGTCGGCCGACGAGAACGGCTGGGTACCGCTGTAAGTCCGTGAACCCGCGGCCGGCGACGCCTGCGGTCCGCACGGAAATTCGCTTGACCTGTCGTCGTGGCGCGCGGATGCTGATCGCTATGCGATTGGTCTTCTACCACCGTTGAGTCGGGTCCACGGGTTCCGGCCGGGAGACAGGACTACGCGCGCTCGCCCTGCGAGCGACCCTGTTCGCTGCCACCGGCGACCTGATCCCCTACTACGCGCTGTACGCGCTGCTCTTCGCCGACCACGGCTTCGGGCCGGGGCAGATCTCGCTGCTGCTCGCGTTCTGGTCGGTGACCGCCTTCCTGTTCGAGGTTCCCTCGGGGGCGTGGGCCGATACCGTGTCCCGCCGCGGCCTGCTGATCCTGAACGGCCTGTTGATGGCAGCCGGGTTCGTGGTGTGGACGGTGGCGCCGTCCTATGTGGGGTTCGCGCTCGGATTCGTCCTGTGGGGTGTGGCGAGTTCCCTGCGGTCCGGGACCTTCGAGGCCCTGGTCTACGACGAACTCGCCGCGCGCGGTGCGGCCCGGGCCTACGCCCGGGTGATCGGGTACACCCGTTCGGCGAGCGAGACGAGCGCGGTGATCGCGATCCTGGCCGCCACCCCGCTGTATCTGTGGGGCGGTTACCAGCTGGTGGGCTGGGTGAGTGTGGGGTGCGCCGTGGCGCACACCCTGCTCGCGGCGAGCCTGCCCGCGGCGCCGAAATCCGTATCGGCCGCCGAAGTGGACGAGTTCGAGGATGCCGTCGCCCCGGCCGCCGCGGCCCCGGTGGTCATCACGCCGAGCCCGCGCCCGGCGATTGTCGGACCGGGCGCCGATGAGCAGGCGGTCGGTGAACACGGAACACTGCGGCGCTATCTGCGGATGCTGCGCACCGGTGTCGCCGAGGCCGTGCGGGTCCGGCTGGTCCGGCACGGCGTGGTGCTCGGTGCGCTGCTCTACGGGATCACCGCGTTCGACGAGTACTTCGGCCTGGTCGCCGGGGAAGCCGGTGCCGCCACCTCGTTCGTACCCGTTCTGGTGGGTGTGACCGTTCTCGGTTCGCTGACCGGTTCGCTGCTGGCCGGTCGGACCGAGGCGGTTGCGGCGCGTGTCCTGGCCCGGGCTCTGGGGGTGGCCGGGGTGCTGTTCGGTGCGGGCGCGGTCGTCGCGGGTCTCGCGGTGCGCTGGCCGGGCGCGGTCTATGTGTGCACCGGGCTGGGGTTCGCGGCGATCGCCGCCGCCTACGGGGTGGTGTACAACGCGGCGATCGTGGCCGAGGCCCGGCTCCAGGACGCGATCAGCGGACCCGCGCGCGCCACGGTGATGTCGGTATCGGGCTTGCTGGAGGAACTGGTGTCCCTGGCCGTTTTCGGATTCGTCGCGCTGGCCACGCTGTGGCTGTCGGTCGCCACCACGATCGCACTGCTGGGGATCGCCATCGTCGCGCTGGCCGGGTTGACCCCGTTCTGGCTACCGCCGCGGCCGGCGCCGGCGAAGTGAACACCCGCGCCGGGTGCGGATTTCGAGTTCCGTCCGACCGGGGAGAAACGACTCCGTCGGTAGGGTTCGGGCATGGTTGCGCGGCGTTCAGGTCTGGGTTTCGGGCTGTTGATCGGCGCCGGGGTCGCCGTGCAGGGCCGGATCAACGGGGAACTGGGTGTGCGTCTCCAGGACGGTGTGGCCGCGGCGGTGGTGAGTTTCGGCAGCGGTTTCCTGGTGCTGGTCGTGGCGGTACTGCTCAGTTCCCGGCTCCGCGCGGGCCTGCGGGCGGTCCGTGGATCGCTCGCGGCGGGCGACCTGCGGCCCTGGCAGTTGCTCGGCGGACTCTTCGGCGCGCTGTTCGTGGCGAGCCAATCGTTGACCGTCGCCGCGCTCGGAGTCACCGCGTTCACCGTCGCGGCGGTGTCCGGCCAGTTGCTGAGCAGTCTGCTCGTGGATCGGCTCGGTGTCGGGCCGGCGGGCCGTGCTCCGGTCACCGCCGCCCGGCTCGGTGGCGCCGTGCTCGCTGTCGCCGCGGTACTGCTGGCCGGGTCCGGCGGTGCCGCGACGGTATCGGTGCGGACTTCGTCCTGGCTCGCGGGTGTGCCCGGCCCGGTGCTGCTCGCCCTGCCCGCGGCGGCCGGGATCGGTCTCGCCTGGCAGCAGGCCTGGAACGGCCGGATCGGCGCGACCGGGAGCCCGTTCGCGGCGACGGTCATCAACTTCGCCGTCGGGCTGGTAGGTCTGCTGATCGTGGAAGTGCTGGTGGTGACCCGGGTCGGGCTGCCTGCCGAATTCCCGCGCGAACCCTGGCTGTATCTGGGCGGCGTGATCGGCGTGCTGTTCATCGCCGCCGGGGTGCTGGTGGTGCGGTGGGTGGGGGTGCTGCTGATGGGGCTGAGCACGGTCGCGGGCCAACTGATGTCCTCGCTCGTCCTGGACTGGGCCCTACCCACGGGTGCGGAACTGTCGGCGGTGAAACTGCTCGGGTGTGTGCTGACCCTGATCGCGGTGGTCGTCGCGGCCCGGGCCCCCGCCCCGGGCGACCGGGAACAGGTGAACTGAACGGACGTGGCGGGGCCCCGGATATCCGGAGCCCGGCACGATCGAGCCGGTGTGATCAGTGCGTCGGACGGAAGCTCCGCAGGCGCAGGCTGTTGCTGACCACGAACACCGAGGAGAACGCCATGGCGGCCCCGGCCAGCATCGGGTTGAGCAGACCGGCCATCGCGAGGGGGATCATCGCGACGTTGTAGCCGAAGGCCCAGAACAGGTTGCCCTTGATCGTGCCGAGGGTACGGCGGGCCAGCCGGATGGCGTCGGGCGCGGCCGTGAGATCGCCCCGGACCAGGGTGAGATCCGCGGCCTCGATGGCGATATCGGTTCCGGTGCCGATGGCCAGGCCCAGGTCGGCGCGAGCGAGCGCGGCGGCATCGTTGACGCCGTCACCGACCATCGCGACCCGTTTGCCCTCCCGCTGCAGGCGTTCGATCACCGCGACCTTGTCCTGTGGCAATACCTCCGCGATCACCTCGTCGATCCCGACCTGTTCGGCGATGGCGGCCGCCGCGGTGGCGTTGTCGCCGGTGAGCATGATCGGGGTCAGGCCCAGGGCGCGCAGCCGGGAGATCGCCTCGGCGGAGGTCGGTTTCACCGTATCGGCGACCACCAGCACGCCGCGGGCGCGACCGTCCCAGCCCACCGCCACCGCGGTGCGGCCCAGGCTCTCTGCCGCCCGCATCGCCTCCTGCAACTGTTCGTCCAGGTGCAGTGCGTAGTCGGCGAGCAGCGCCGGGCGACCGACGATCACCGCGTGACCTTCCACGACGCCTTCCACGCCGAGTCCGGCACTGTTGCGGAAGCTCTCGACCGGGGACAGCCCGGTGGTCCGTTCCCGGGCGCCGTCGGCGATGGCCCGGGCGATCGGATGCTCCGAGGAGTCCTCCAGCGATCCGGCCAGCCGCAGCACCTCGTCGGCGTCCTCGCCTGCCGCGGCCACCACGTCGAGCAGGGCCATCCGGCCGGTGGTCACGGTGCCGGTCTTGTCCAGCACGACGGTATCCACCTGCCGGGTGGATTCCAGCACTTCCGGTCCCTTGATGAGGATGCCGAGCTGGGCGCCGCGTCCGGTACCGACCATCAGCGCTGTCGGCGTGGCCAGGCCCAGGGCGCACGGGCACGCGATGATGAGAACGGCCACCGCGGCGGTGAACGCGGCCGCCACCGAACCACCGGTGCCGAGCCAGAAGCCGAGGGTCGCGACCGCGAGCGCGATGACGATCGGCACGAAGACCCCGGAGATCCGGTCGGCCAGCCGTTGGGCCTGCGCCTTTCCGGTCTGCGCGTCCTCGACCAGTTTCGCCATCTGCGCGAGCTGGGTGTCCGAGCCGACCCGGGTGGCGCGCACGGTGATCCGGCCGCCGACGTTCACCGTGGCACCGGTGACCGTATCGTCGGGCCCGACCTCCATCGGCACGGATTCGCCGGTCAGCATCGACACGTCGACCGCCGACGCACCGTCCACGATCACGCCGTCCGTCGCGATCTTCTCGCCGGGCCGCACCACGAACCGATCACCGACGGACAGCTCGTCGACCGGTATCCGCTCTTCGGTCCACTCGTCCGGCCCGGACCTGCGCAGCACCGAGACCTCTTTGGCGCCGAGCTCCAGCAGCGCCCGCAGCGCAGCGCCCGCCCGCCGCTTGGATCGCGCCTCGAAATACCGGCCGGCCAGGATGAAGGTGGTGACTCCGGCCGCGGCCTCCAGATAGATGCTGCCGGTGCCGTCCATCCGGCTGATCGTGAACTCGAACGGATGCGTCATGCCCGGGGTCCCCGCGGTGCCCCAGAACAGTGCGTAGATCGACCAGCCGAACGCGGCCAGGGTGCCGAGCGAGACCAGCGTGTCCATGGTGGCGGTGGCGTGGCGCAGGTTAGTCCAGGCCGCCCGGTGGAACGGCAGCGCACCCCACACCACGACCGGCGCCGCGAGGGTCAGCGACAGCCACTGCCAGTTGGTGAACTGCAGCGCCGGGATCATCGCCATGGCGATGACCGGCACGGTCAGTACCAGCGACACCAGCAGCCTGGTGCGCAGCCCGTCGGCCGGATCGGCGGGTTCGGTGGTTTCGGGAGTCGCGGCGGGCGGCTTCGGCAGGCTCGCGGTGTAGCCCGCCTGCTCGACCACCGCGACCAGTTCGTCCGGGGCGACGGTGTCCGGATAGTGCACCCGGGCCTTCTCGGTGGCGTAGTTGACCGTGGCGGTCACACCGTCGAGCCGGTTCAGTTTCTTCTCGATTCGATTGGCGCAGGACGCGCAGGTCATTCCACCGATCGACAGCTCGACCTGTGCGGTCGGCGCGGTCGGGGTAACGGTCTGCGCGGCGTCGGCCGGCGTCTGTGTGCTCATCGTTGGCTCCGTTGGCCGGGAATCAGTGCCCATGGCCGTGTCCGGTGGGTTCGGGGGCGGTCTGCGTGCCGGTCGGGGTATGGCCGGCCGGGTCGCCGGCGGGGTCCGTGACGGGCACGGTGAATTCGGCTCGATGCACGGTCCCGCTGTGACGGAACTCGAAGAAGAGCCGGTAGTCGCCCGCGCTCGGCGCTGTTACCGCGAAGGTTACGCCCGGTCCGGCCGCGGTGGCCCCGTCCTCCGGGTGACCGGCCGGATGGACGTGTAGATAGCCGAGGTCGGCGGCACGCAGCGCCACGAGATGACCGTACGCCCCCAGATAGGGCTGAAGATCGGTGACCGGCTTCCCGTCGCGGGCCACCGAGAACGTGACATCGGTGGTGGCGCCGGGGGCGACAGCGCCGTCCATGGTCACGGTGTAGCCGTCCACCGGGACAGTACACACCGCGGCCGGTAGCGGCCCCGGTGTGTACTGTCCCGCGACCCGCAGGTCGGCGCCGAGCGTGAACGGCTGCCCCGCCGCCGTGACGAAATCGGCGAAGACCCGGTGGTCACCGGCCCGGGAGAGATCGACCGGCGCACTCCAGGTGCCGTCCGGCCCGAGCTCCGGGTGCAGATGCTGGTATCCGGCTGTATCGCGGCGCACCAGGATCAGGTGCAGGTCCTTCTCGTGATTCGGGGTGTAGCGCGTCACCGGCCGCCCCGCACTGTCCTCGATCCGGAACCGCAGGGTGTCCCGCCGGGCCGTCGTGGTGATCGGGTCGGCCAGAACCAGCGTGTAACCCCCGGCGCTGCTGGTCAGCCCGCCGGGACCGGTATCCGCGGCAGGCTCACCCGCCGTGGCGTCATGGGTTTCCGGTTCGCTGCCGGTGGTCCCGACGAGCGCCCCCACGCCCAACGCGACCCCGAACAACGCGACGAGTCCGAGCGCGAACCCCGCGAACTTGGTCGGCGTATTCATCAGATGCTCCATTTCCGTGGATCCGACGGCCTTCTCCATCCCGCCGCTCCTGTGCAGTTACGGTACCCCCCTAGGGTATTTTGTCAACCGCGCAGGTAACACCCAAATCCACAGATCCCCACGAACCAACAACCCCAGGCCCTACCCCCCGGGCCCCCGCCCCGCCCGCCCGAGACACCCCCCGAACCGCCCCCTCCACGATCGAGTCCGCATGCCGGCGATTGTCGAATGCCCCCCCGCAACCCGCACGCGTCGAGTTTTACGAGACACCTCAAAGGGTTGAGGCCCGTCTCGCCGTTCA
>JABFXT010000332.1 GCA_013361595.1 Nocardia sp.
CGAGCCGGAGTCCCCGGTGGCCGCCCGTACCTCGGTGGTGTGTGTGGACGATGCCTGGGGGCGTCGTCTCGCCGACGGGCTGGATGCGCCGGTCCGCGTATCGACCACCGGATCCGCGGAGTGGTCGCTGGCCGGTCCCGCCCACGCGCACGGCGGTGAACAGGAGTTCACCGCCGCCGGTCCGGAGGGCGAGATCCCGGTGCGGTTGCGGCTGCCCGGTGACTACAACGTCGCCAACGGACTGCTCGCGGTCGCGGTGTGCGCCGCCGCGGGCGTCGGTCCGGCGACGGCCGCGCCCGCGCTGGCCACGGTGGACGTACCCGGCCGGATGCAGCGGGTCGAACGCGGCCAGGAGTTCCTCGCGCTGGTGGACTACGCCCATAAACCGGCCGCCGTGGAATCGGTCATCGCGACCCTGCGCACCCATCTGACCACGGCCGGCAGCCGGGGCCGGCTGGCGGTGGTGGTCGGCGCCGGTGGCGACCGGGACAGCGGTAAACGTGCGCCGATGGGCGCGGCCGCCGCCCGCGGCGCCGATCTGCTCATCGTCACCGACGACAACCCGCGCACCGAGGACCCGGCCACGATCCGGGCGTCGCTGGTCGCCGGTGCGCAGAGCGTCGCCGACGACCAGCGCGGCGAGGTCCGCGATATCGGTGACCGGACCGCGGCCATCGAGGCGGCCGTCGGCTGGGCGCATGCCGGGGACGTGGTGCTGGTGGCGGGTAAAGGCCACGAAGTAGGGCAGGAGATCAACGGGGTGAAATATCCGTTCGACGACCGCGAGGTGCTCGCGGCGGCGATCGATTCGGCACTGCGGCACAGTTCCGGGGGCGCGGACAACGGTTCGTGGTCGACGGGCGCGGAGGACTTGACAGTTTCATGATCGAAATGACACTGCGGGATATCGCCGAGGTCGTGGGCGCAACGTTGCACGATGTCGGTGACCCGGAGGCGCGGGTGACCGGCTCGGTCGAATTCGATTCGCGCCGAGTCGGTCCCGGCGATATCTTCCTGGCTCTGCCCGGTGAGCGCGTCGACGGTCACGACTACGCCGCCGCGGCGATCGAGGCGGGCGCCGTCGCCGTGCTCGCGGCCCGGCCGGTCGGGGTGCCCGCCATCGTCGTGGCACCGTCGTCGGGCTCGGTGCCGTCGAGCGCCCTTGCGCTGAGCCATGATTCGACCGGTGCGGGCGCCGCGGTACTGACCGCGCTGGCCGCGCTCGCCCGGGAGAGCGTTTCGCGCCTGGTCGCGGCCGGTGGACTGACGGTCGTCGGAGTGACCGGCTCCTCGGGTAAGACCTCCACCAAGGATCTCCTGGCGGCGGTGCTCGCCCCGCTGGGACCGGTGGTGGCCCCACCCGGATCCTTCAACAACGAACTCGGCCATCCGTGGACCGCCCTGCGGGCCGGTCCGGACACCCGGTTCCTGGTGCTGGAGATGTCGGCACGCGGTCCCGGTCATATCGCCGCGCTGGCCCGGGTGGCGCCGCCGAATATCGGGGTGGTGCTGAACGTGGGTACCGCGCATCTCGGTGAATTCGGCAGTCGTGAGGCGATCGCCCAGGCCAAGGGCGAACTAGTGGAGGCCCTGCCGGACACCGGCCTGGCCGTCCTGAACGCCGACGATCCGAAGGTCGCCGCGATGGCCTCGCGTACGGTGGCCCGGGTGGTCACGGTCGGGCAGTCCGCGAACGCGCAGATCCGCGCCACGGCAACGACTCTCGACGATCAGGCCCGCGCATCGTTCACCCTGCACACACCGCTCGGAGCGTGCCCGGTGACACTGGCCGTGCACGGCGAGCATCAGGTCGGGAACGCACTGTCGGCGGCCGCGGTGGCCCTGGAATGCGGTGCCGATCTCGACACCCTGGTCACCGCGCTGTCCGGCGCCCGGGCCGCATCGGCACGGCGGATGGACGTGCGGACCAGCGCCGCCGGAGTCACGGTGATCAACGATTCCTACAACGCCAACCCGGATTCCATGCGGGCCGCGCTCAAAGCACTGGTCACCATGGCCCGGTCCGGCGACACTCCACGGCGGAGCTGGGCGGTGCTCGGCGAAATGGCCGAACTCGGCCCGGAATCGGTGGTGGAACACGACGGGATCGGCCGTCTCGCCGTCCGCTTGGATGTGGACCGGCTGATCGTCGTCGGGACCGGAC
>JABFXT010000122.1 GCA_013361595.1 Nocardia sp.
TGATCTGGCGGACCAGTCGCACCAGCCGCGCCACCGTATCCTGTTCGCCCCAGATACGCGCGGTCAACGGCGCGGACAGTGTGTACCAGAAGTCCGGTTTGTCGAGGTAGTAGATATTCTCGATACCGACCATGCCGGTCGCCCGGCGCTCCTCGGCCTCCCGGATCAGCCCGAGTTCCGGGCCTTCCTCGTGCCCGGTCGCATTGCCGCCGCCCTCACCGCGGGTAACGGTGACGACGCTGGTACTCCAGCCGAGGTCTTCCCGCCATTGCCCGAAAGTCGACAGATTGGACGATTCGTCGTCGGGATGGGCCCCGATGAACAGCACATCGGTGTGCGCTCGCCGCCGGACCGCCGCCGCCGTGCGCCGATTGCCGTCTCGGTCGACGCCGGCCGCCGAGCCGTCGGCGACCAGCCATGCCGCGGTCAGGGCCGAGGCGAGGACAACACGCCTGCGCAACCGTCCCCCGCCACCACTCGTCGCCACGATCCCACTCCCAGTCCGTTCACCCTGTGCCACAGGTCGATTCGCCGTCGAATCACTAGCACGTTGTCCGGTGTACCACCAGCGGCGGTCACAGTACCGGCGCTTACCCGGCTGGGGTGCGCCGGCCGCCGCGGGGACCTCCGGGGTGGACTGTCGATATCCCGGCGGCTTCGGCGAACGGCGGGCGACCGGGACACACCTGCCCGGGGACGAGTTCTGCCGCTGGCGACGCGACCGATGGCGACCGGAGGAACTGAAGGCTGTCCGCCGCCCTCGCCCGTCGGATCAGAATGCGTCGGTGATGGGTAGGGCCGTGGCTGGTGGGCGTAGGCGAGTTCCTGGCCGCCGGGTCGATTGGGCGATGAGCAGGCGGGTGGCCTCGACCAGATGATTGCGCATGGTGCTCGCGCTGGCGGCTACCGCGCTCTACGCTCGGGTCCAGCAGCGGACAGCGCGGTGAGAAGCGCCCGCGGCGCCGGCTGTCGAACCGGCGTATCCGGCGCCTCCCGCGAGAGCCGACCATGACGAGTTGTAGTGGGCCGGCCTGGTGACCGCCGGTCGCTGCGACGAAACCGACCGTGGCTCACGGACCGGACCGCGCCGGGTGACCCGATGGGGGTGACGCGGTGTGGTCCGCTTGCCCGGCCGGTCAGCAGCGTTCCCGGGGTCTCAGCCCTTCCCGGGTGGCGAGCCGATTGCGGTATGTGGTCTCCGCGAACCGCAGAAAAGCCTGCACATCGGCAATATCGGAGACCGGGCCGAAGGAGACCCGGATCGCACCGCCGCTGGGTAGTCCCAGCGCCTCGATATATTCCTCCATGGTGGCCATGCGCGTGCCGAACAGGCGGCTCAGGACCGGCAGGCCGATCCCGAACGCGGCCTCTCCGGCCCCTGGATTACAGAAACAACCGGTACGCAGAGAAATACCCACTGCCGCCGACTCGGTGGCGATCAGGCGTTCGTCGACGACGACGCCGTCCGGGTCGAGGAAGTTGAACGCCACGGTGCCACCGCGGTCGGCCGTATCCGCCGGACCGTAGATGCGGATCATCGGAGAACCGTTGTCGTGGCGCAACGAGACCAGCCGGGACAGCAGCCAGCCGGTGAGGGCGGTCACGCGGCGGCGCACCAGCTCGAGACCGATATCGCGCAACCAGCCGAGACCGAAAGTCACGTCCGGAATGGACAGGAAGTTCAGGGTCCCGTCCTCGAAGGCCGACTCGTCGTCGGCCGCGACATGCCAATTGCCTCGCAGGCTCGCCGCGGCGATGGTGCCGCCCGCGAACCATGGTCGGCGCAGCCGGGCCAGCGCGGTCCGGCGCGCGACCAGACAGCCCACACCCGTGGGATAGCCGAACAGCTTGTACCAGCTGATCGGGACGAAGTCCGGCTTCACCACACTCAGATCGAGTGCGTTGGCGGGTAGGTAGGCGGCGGCATCCAGTAGGACGTCGTAGCCGCGTTCATGTGCGAGTTCCACCCGATCCAGCGGATGCTGCACCCCGGTGAAATTGCTCTGTGCCGGATAGGCGAAAAGACCATGACGCCCAGCGGTAGCGGTGCCGCGCGGATTCAGCGGGCTCAGCGCCGCATCGACCGCTTCGTCGCTCGTGCGCAGGTCGGGTGTGTCGATGGGCACGTAGACGACCCGCCCACCACGCCCTCGCGCGAATTCGCGGACGCCGATCACCGAGTTGTGATTATCCGAGGCCACGACGAATCGCGAACCGCGGGTGAACGGATACGCCTCGCCCACGAGGCGGCAGGCGGCGGAGGCGTTGGCGGTGAAGATCGCGCAGTACTCACCTGGGTCGGCATTGAGATGCGCCAGCACTGCGCGACGGGCCTCTTCGATCGACGCGGTGGCAGCCCGGGACGTCGGATTCTCCGAATGCGGGTTACCGAAGCATTGCTGGGTCAGCCGGGCTTCGTGGGCTCGGTGCTGGGCGGTCGCGGCGAGCCCGGCGCCGGCGAAGTCGAGATACACCACGCCACCGTCGTCCAGGTATCGGTAATCGCTGCCGCGCAACAGATCCAGGGCGCCTGTGGTCGCGTAATCGGGGTGAGCAGCCAAGAATTCCGCTGAGTCGGAGACCGTCTGTTCGCGGTTCGTATCCACCTGCGACTCCCGTCTGCGGCACCAGGTCGAGGACGGTTCATCCTGCGATCGCCGCATCGAACTTGCGCAATACTCCCACCACAGCCGCCACCCGCATTGCCGGATGTGGGAAGATCGGGCGGAAGCCGGCGCGAAACACCCCTTGCCGGTGTGTCGGCCGACATCGTTGCGCCACAAGAAGTCTCGCGCCGCGTTCGTTCACGAAGCCGACGATCCACGATCCTTCCCTGGCGTGGCAGTTCGCTGTCGACGAGATCGATACGCTGACAGCGTGATCCGGCGCGAATGGCACCTCGACCATCCGGTACGCCGGGCGGATGGCCGCGGTCGCGGCCCGGATCCAGGGAGACGCCGATGACCGTCCCGCACCCTCCGACGCTGGCCGGTCGGTTGGCCGGGCATGCCCGGGACCGCGCCGGATACCGCGCGATCAGCGCGCCTGCGGGATCACAGACCTATGCGGAATTCGCTCGGGACGTGGCGCGAATCGCGGACCGGCTGCGCGCCGCCGGACTACGCCGGGGCGACCGGATGGCGGTGCTCGCGCACAACGACCTGGCCTATGTCCAGCTCGTCTATGCCGCCTCCTGGGCCGGTATCGTGCTCGTCGGCCTGAACACGCGGCTGACGGCGGCCGAGCTCGGGGCCGTCCTGGATGACTGCACTCCGTCCCTGCTCTTTGCCGAGCGGGAGCCGGCCTCGGAGTTGGACCCACGGTGCCCGGTGGTCCTGCTGGACGGACCCGAAGGCTCCGAATTCGAGCACTGGTATGCCGCAGGGGATTCCGGCTGCGCGCCGGATGCCGGGCAAACCGGTGAATCCGTGGTGCTGCTGGCCTACACGACCGGCACGACCGGCGAACCCAAAGGTATTCAGCTGGTCGAGCGAAATCTGCGGGAGATGGCCGAGCAGGCGGCGGCGGCCTGGGCGCTGCACCCGGATATGAGGTATATGGCCTGCCTGCCGATGTTTCGGATGAGCGGAATGAGCTCGGTGACGTGTTGCGTGCATGTGGGCGGCGAAGTGGTCATCCCGTCGGGAACCTCGGTCGCCGCGATCGCGGGCGCCGTCGAGGACCGAGGTGTCACTCACACCAGCCTGGTGCCGACACTGCTGGCCGATCTGATCACCGAGAACACCGCCGCGGCCTTCGACCTGTCCAGTCTCGAGCTGATCATCTACGGCTCCGCGCCCTCGAGTAGTTCGCTTATCGATCAGGCGATGGAGATGCTGCCGCACACCGGATTCTCGCAGGGGTACGGGTTGACCGAGACCTGCGCCGGGGTGGCGGTCGCGCCGATCCGGCGCCGGGGGGAGGTCGACCGGCATCCGGGCAGCGTCGGCCGCGTCCATCCCACCTGCGAGTGCCGTATCGTCGACGTTACCACCGGGCGTGACGTCGGTACCGGTGCGGACGGCGAGATCTGGTTGCGGACACCGCAACTGACCATAGGATATTGGAACAGGCCCGCGGAGACCGCGGCGGCGATATCCACCGACGGCTGGTTCCGGACCGGCGATGTCGGGATGATCGACAACGACGGATTCCTCTACGTCCACGACCGGCTCAAAAACGTGATCATCCTGGGCGGCGAGAACGTCTACTCGGTCGAGGTCGAGAACGCGATCGGCGCACACCCCGCAGTGCTCGAAGTCGCTGTCGTCGGCGTACCCCACCCGCACTGGGGCGAGACCGTGAAAGCGGTCGTGGTGTTGTGCCGCGGCCAGCAGCTCGACGAGAGGGAACTCGACGGCTGGCTCGAGGGCCGCCTCGCCCGCTACAAGCGCCCGAGGATCGTCGAGTTCGTCGGTGATCTGCCCAAGGCAGGCAGCGGCGAGATCCTGAAACGTGCACTCGGATAGAGCAGAAGCCGACCTGACCGAAGCTGTTGCCGGGGATTCCGTGGAGTGCCGCGACGGTCGGTTTGCCGGCACCGGAGAACAGGTATCGAATATGTGAGCCAGCGCCTTCGACGGCCCCACCGAAAATTCTGCTGCGGTGCTGACATATTGAAGATACGTACGAGTCCGCGCGCTGCCATGAAGTCGGAATTCGTCTGTGGGGTAACAGTACTGTAGCCATCAGCCTATAGCTCGAGTAAGCGGGTTCAGGAATAGCGCTGTGTGGCAGCGAAAGTAGTTCCCGAAATCGCACGTCATCACGGAACGGACTGTCGACCTGTATAGGGGATCATATCCGGGTAGCGGGGCGTCGGCCAAAGCCGCTGTAGCAGAGTCGATTCCGGCTCGAGGCGCCTCTCGCACTGTTTCCGGATCCCTCCTGTCGAACCCGATTTCCGAGGCCCTTTTCATCCGCGTACGGGGGGCGATTGTGGGAAGATGTTCATATGACTGAAGAACGGTTCGAGGTTCGACGGGAGATCGCGGCACAGCCCGCCGAGATCTTCGCATTGCTGTGCTCACCCGAAGGGCATGTGTCGATCGATAGCACGGGCATGCTGCAATCCGCGGAAGGTGCGACCATCACCGCCGTCGGAGATGAATTCGTCGTGCATATGGACCGCGAATCACTCAACGACTTTCCATTGATGGGAAAGTACGACGTCACGGTGACCATCACCGCATTCGAACAGGACGCGCATCTCGAGTGGACAGTTTCCCGGGAGACCCAGGCGCCGGTCGAACACCGCTACGGCTATCGCGTGGAACCCAGTGAGCTCGGCACCGTGGTGACGTCGTACTACGACTGGAGCCAGATCGCCGCGCAATACCGCGAAATGGGAATATTCCCGATCCTTCCCGAATCCGCGCTGCGGGCCACACTGGGTCTCCTCGCCAGGACCGTGGAGAAGAAGTAGGCGATCCGCCGGTCCGGTGGGCATCATCTGCAGGTGCCCACCGAGACCCCGGGTCGCTCAGTATCCGAATGGTTCGATTCCCGGTGATATACACAGGCGGCGGCCTCGGGGTGTTCAGCGGTGCCGGATGGACGATAAAGCAGGCCGAACTCGAATGGTCATCTGCTCGTCTTCGCAGTGATGGGCGCTACTTGGTGGCGACGATGACGGTGCTGCTGTCCGTCTCCACCGGACGGCCGGAAAAGTCGCTCGCGAATGTCACGTGGCCGAATCCGGCTTCGTAGATTGCCGTCTCGAGCTGTGGGCGGGAATACATGTTGAGCCGAGCTCGTCGAGACCATCCAGGGCGCTTCCAGCGGAACTCGAGTTCCTGGGTGGTCCAATCGTATCGAGCGTGACCGGTGAGATCGGACCTTTGCATCAGCTGCGTACTGATCAATTCGCCGGCGTCGCGTACACGATGCTCGAAATATTCGAGACTTTCGATTTCCATGACGAGTTTCCCCCCGGGCGCGAGAACGTCGGCCCAGGCGGAGAGGGCGGCATGGTCTTCCTCGCGGGTGTCGAAAAAGCCGAAGCTCGTCCACAGGTTCAGTATTGCGTCGTATGGGCCTGCGGGCGGAGTTCGCATATCTGTCAGGACGAAGGTGCAATCGGGATATCGACGGCGAGCGTCGTCGAGTTGCTTCGGCGAGCTGTCGATACCGTCCACGCGATAGCCGCGGCGGTTGAGCGGTCCGGCATGGCGGCCGAAGCCGCAGGGGACATCGAGTATTCGCGCTCCGGGGGGGAGTCGGAGCAAGGTGACGATCGCCTCGACCTCGCTCTCGGTCGCATCGAATCTGCCCATAATGGTGAAGGTTTCGCGGAAGCCTTCGTCGAAGAAGTCAGCTGCCCAGTTTTCGCGTGTGGTGTGTCCGGAAGTGGTCAAAACAACCGGCCGGAAGAGTTTTTGCCCAGAAATGAGTAATAGTATAACGGCGGGATCGTGCCGAGAGCGTGACCGACCACGACGAGCGGGCAGGCCGGCTCCGAAAACGGAGCGTGGCCCCTGCCGGAGGGCGAGCGGGTCGGCTGTTCGACAGAAATATTTATCACTGGATCCTCGAAAGCCACACGGAAGTACCGTAATTCGTGACGGCGTCAACGATGCGGTCGGTTCATATGCGGTGTGGGCTGTCCGGCCGCGAACGGGCATCGGTGCGGGCGGACAATTGCCGCCGGTGCAGCCCCCCTGCAGTGGTGCTACACCGGCGGGATCAATTCTTGCGGTGGCCCGCCGGAGTGAGCCGCCGTCCAGAAGCGTGGATCACTTCTTGTCGAGATCGACCAACTTGCAGACACACAGCGTCACCGTATGGGCGAGAATGCCACCGAAATAGCTGGTACAGAACTCCGCGTAGCCGACCGGATCGCACTGGTGCGCATGCCACGCCGAGTCCACTTCCAGATCGTCGGGCAGGTAGTTGCCCTCCATGCCACCGGCCCGGAAGCGCTCGAGTGACCGTTGGTAGCGGGCTACTCGATCGTCGATCTGCTCCTCGGTCAGCGCCGTGGAGCCCGGCCAGAACAAATGGCCCCAGCGGAGGTTCTCCTTGAGATGCGTCGTGTCGAAATCCGCAGCAGGTACCTTTGTTTCCGCCGATACGGCCGCGATACTCGTCGTCATAGCCGGAATCCTCGATTCGCTCAGAACTCACCATGTCGGCCGACAAGTCTCCAGAACTGCTGGAGTAATCAGAGTTTGGTGTGTGCTGGACCACTAGTCAAGGGACCGGTCCTCCCATTCGTGGGAGAGGTGGTGCATGGACATGCTTGCGACTCAATCGATTTCGACTACCGGCTGGGGCTCGTGGCTCGTCGGCGCACAAGAGCACGTCGATCACTCGGGTCGGTCGGTACACCGGTCGGTGCCGGATTCGGCCACGGGATCCTTCCGGGCAGGCATCGCTTCGATACCGCCGCGGACCCCGTGCCGTCGGTGCGTTCGCTTCGGCGGGTTTGCGCTTATCGTGCCGGTCGACCATCGATCGACCGTCCGGCTTCGGTGGGGGATCGCGTGAGGCGCGAAAATCCGGTTGCCGCCACCGCGACGGTCCACGCCCTCGGAACCTCGTCACTTTCGGCTCGCCGCGCTGTAGCAGTGTCCGAGACTCGGCCACCGACTCGGACTCGACGGTAGGGCACCGCGAGCCGGGCAGGGCGGTCACCG